>JARLGT010000082.1 GCA_031292615.1 Coriobacteriia bacterium
AACGACGCGCCCCAGACCGTGCTGGACTTCCTCGATACCATCGACGCGACCGGCGTTATCACCGGCCAGCGTGGTCGGGGAGCGTTCAGGCGAGCGATTCTGGGCGGCCTGTCGCTACGCTTGCTTCGCGAGGCGCCGTGCCCGGTCGTCGTACAACCGTAAGGCCGCGCTTGAAACTGAGACCTCAACTGCATTAGGAGCCAGATGCCCCGCCGCGATGACATCAAGAAGATCCTCGTGATCGGTTCGGGTCCGATCGTGATCGGCCAGGCGTGCGAGTTCGACTACTCGGGCGCGCAGGCGTGCAAGGTGCTCAAGGACGATGGATTCATCGTCATCCTGGTCAATAGCAACCCCGCCACGATCATGACCGACCCGGGCTTGGCCGACCGCACCTACGTCGAGCCCATCACGCCGGAGTTCGTCGAGAAGGTCATCGCTGCCGAGCGACCCGACGCGCTGCTGCCCACGCTAGGCGGTCAGACCGGCCTGAACTGCGCCGTCGCGCTGGCCGAGGCAGGCATTCTGGAGAAGTGGGGCGTCGAACTCATCGGCGCCAAGCTCGAGGTCATCAAGAAGGGCGAAGACCGTAAGCTCTTCGGCGAGGCGATGAAGAGGATCGGCCTCGACGTGCCTGACTGTGGCTATGCGTACTCTGTGCCCGAGGCTGAGGGTTTCGCCGCGGATCTCGGCTATCCCGTCGTTGTGCGTCCGTCGTTTACGATGGGCGGCGCCGGTGGAGGCATCGCCTATAACGTCGACGAGCTTCGCGACATCACGTCGCACGGTTTGGCGCTGTCTCCCATCAGCGAAGTGCTGATCGAGGAGAGCGTGATCGGCTGGAAAGAGTTCGAGATGGAGGTCATGCGTGACGTCAACGACAACACCGTGATCGTCTGCTCGATCGAGAACGTCGACCCTATGGGCGTGCACACAGGCGACTCCATCACGGTCGCGCCGGCTCAGACGCTGACCGACCGCGAGTATCAGGTGATGCGCGATGCATCCATCGCCATCCTGCGAGAGATCGGCGTCGAGACAGGCGGCTCCAACGTGCAGTTCGCGCTCAATCCCGAGAACGGCCGCATGACGGTCATCGAGATGAACCCGCGCGTGAGCCGCTCGAGTGCGCTGGCGTCCAAGGCGACCGGCTTCCCGATCGCCAAGATTGCGGCGAAGCTGGCCGTCGGCTACACGCTCGACGAGATAGACAACGACATCACCAAGGAGACGCCGGCGTGCTTCGAGCCGAGCATCGACTACACCGTGGTCAAGGTGCCGCGCTGGGCGTTCGAGAAGTTCCGAGGTACCGACGAGACACTCACGACGCGCATGAAGAGTGTCGGCGAGGCCATGGCGATCGGCCGGACGTTCGAGGAGGCGCTGGGCAAGGCGTTCCGCTCGCTTGAGAACGGCCGGGCGGGCCTGGGGGCCGATGGCAAGGACGCCATCGTCGAGAACAAGTTCGACGAGCACCTCTCGGTGCCTAACGAGAATCGCATCTTCTACGTGGTGGAGGCGCTTCGTCGGGGCCGCAGCGTGGAGGAGATCTTCGGCTACACGAAGATCGACCCATGGTTCCTCCGCGGCATCCAGAAGGTTGTGCGACGTCAGGAAGCGCTCCGTGGCCGCACGCTCGACGCACTGACGCCCGAAGAGCTGCGCGAGGCGAAGCGGTTGGGCCTGTCGGACATTCAGATCGCGCATCTGACTGGCTCGACCGAGGCCAGCGTGCGTGCTGTGCGCAAGGCGCTCGGAGTCAAGCCGACGTTCAAGTCGGTCGACACGTGTGCCGCGGAGTTCGCAGCGTTCACGCCGTACTACTACAAGACGTATGAAGATGAGGACGAGGTCGCTCCGTGCGACCGCCCCAAGGCGATGATTCTTGGCGCCGGTCCCAACCGCATCGGGCCGGGCATCGAGTTTGACTACTGCTGCGTCCACGCTGCCTACGCGCTCTCTGAGGCTGGCTACGAGACGATCATGGTCAACTGCAACCCGGAAACAGTCTCGACCGACTACGACACCTCAGATCGTCTCTACTTCGAGCCGCTGACGTTCGAGGACGTCATGGACGTCGTCGACGCAGAGCAGCCCGCTGGCGTGGTCGTCACCTTCGGCGGTCAGACGCCGCTCAAGCTCGCCAACGCTTTGGAGCAGGCCGGCGTGCCGATCATGGGCACGTTGCCCGAGGCCATCGACCTTGCCGAGGACCGCAGGCGGTTCTCGGCGGTCCTCGACGAGCTGGGCATCGCATACCCGGACGCCGGGACGGCCAACACGTTCGACGAGGCACTCGTCGTGGCCAAACGCATCGGGTTCCCGCTGCTGGTGCGCCCGAGCTATGTGCTCGGTGGGCGTGGCATGGTCATCGCCTACAACGAGCAGTACCTCGAGAAGTACATGGCCGAGGCGGTCAAGATCTCGCCAGAGCATCCGGTGCTGCTTGACCGCTTCCTTGAGGGTGCGGTTGAGGTCGACGTCGATGCGGTCTGCGACGGCGAGGGCGTCTACATTGGCGGCGTGATGGAGCACATCGAAGAGGCCGGCATCCACTCGGGTGACTCGGCGTGTTCGATTCCGCCGTACACGCTCTCCGAGGACGTCATCAATCGCATCCGCGAGCACTCGCGCGCGCTGGCTCTGCGCTTGGGCGTGCGGGGACTCATGAACGTGCAGTTCGCGGTCAAGGACCAGCAGGTTTACGTTCTCGAGGTCAACCCGAGGGCGAGCCGTACGGTTCCGTTCGTGAGCAAGGCTACCGGCGTGCCGCTTGCCAAGGTCGCAGCACTCGTCATGACCGGTCGCAAGCTCGCCGAGATGGACCTGCCTGCCGACGACCGGGAGCCGCGCTTCTTCTGCGTCAAGGAGGCCGTCATGCCCTTTGGCCGCTTCCCCGGTTCTGACTCGATCCTTGGCCCGGAGATGAAATCGACCGGCGAGGTCATGGGCGTGGCCGTCGACTTCCCCGCCGCATACGCCAAATCGCAGCTCGCCATCGACTACTCGCTGCCTACCAGCGGCACGGCGTTTATCTCGGTGTGCGACCGCGACAAGCGCCAAGTTGCCTCGCTCGCCAAGCATCTGCAGATTCTCGGCTTCTCGATCATGTCGACGCGTGGCACAGCGAAGATGCTGCGTGCGGCGGGCATTCCCGTGACCGAGGTGCTCAAGCGCCACGAGGGACGCCCCAACGTCGTAGACCGCATCGCCAACGGCGACGTGCAGCTCGTCATCAACACGCCGTTTGGCCAGGAGACACGCTCCGACGGCTACCACCTTCGCGCTGCAGCCATCCGCCACGGCATCACCAACATCACCACGCTTTCGGCGGCCGCAGCTATCGTGCAGGCGATCGAGGCCATCAAGGAGGGTCGTCTCGACGTCTACGCGTTGCAGGACTTCGACGCGCCTCCCGCGCCTGCCAGCGATCCGCTCTCGGAACTCGCGTGAGCGCACCTGCCGTCAGGCCCGCAATCGAGCCAGTGACCGTGGTCGCCAACGACCGCGTCGCCGAGGGCGTCGGCATGGTCGTGCTCCACGCTCCACGGACGGCTGCAGCGATCGAGCCCGGCCAATTTGTCCACCTGCGTGTGACGACCGGTGCCGACATCATCCTTCGACGTCCGTTCTCCGTGCACCGCACGCAGGGCGAGCGCCTCGAGATCCTCTACCAGATCCTTGGCGCGGGCACGCTCCGTCTTGCCGAGACTCCCGTGGGCGCTGTCATGGACGTTGTCGGCCCGCTCGGCCACGGTTGGGACGTCCCACAAGGCACCATGCACGCCCTGCTGGTTGCCGGCGGCCTGGGCGCGGCTCCGCTGGGTATGCTCGCCGAGCAGCTCGCCCGGCGCGGCATCGCGAGTGCGGTGGCGCTCGGCGCGCCCACCGCGAGACGCCTCGTGGCTCGCGAGCTCTTCGAGCGAGTCGCTCGGCGTGTCGAGATCGCGACCGACGATGGCTCGGCGGGCGCGCGCGGCCTCGTGACAGGCCCGGTCGCGCGCTTGTTCGCCGAGGAGCATTTCGACATCGTCTACACCTGTGGTCCCGAGCCGATGCAACGCCTCATCGCCACTATGGCGGCCGACGCCGGTGTGGCTTGCCAGGTCTCGCTGGAGCGGCTCATGGGCTGCGGCATCGGCGCGTGCCTGTCGTGCGTGGTCACCACGACCGAGGGATTGAAACGCGCCTGCGTCGACGGCCCAGTGTTCCCTGCCGAGGAGGTGGTCTGGGATGCGTCGGAGACACCGCCGAAGCACTAGGCCCGCCGTCTCGAGCGCTGCCGCACCCGCGGGTTGCGTGCCCACGCTTGCGAGCCGCCCGCTCGACCCGCGCGTGACGGTCGTCGTGTTCGTGACCGAGGGTGGCGGCGAATGAGCCTCCACGTCGACATGAGCGTCCGTCTCGGGAAACTCGAGCTGCGCAACCCGGTCGTCACCGCGTCGGGGACGTTCGCCTCCGGGCGAGAGTTCGCCGACTTCGTGGACTTGGGGCGTCTCGGCGCGATCGTGACTAAGGGCGTCTCCAGCGAGCCGTGGCCCGGAAACGCAAGCCCGCGGATCGCCGAGACAGCGAGCGGCATGCTGAACTCCATTGGGCTGCAGAACCCAGGCGTCGAGGCGTTCGCGACCCGCGATCTGGTCTGGCTGTCCGAGCATGCGTCCGGCACGCCGGCGATCGTCAACGTGAGTGGCCACAGCGTCGAGGACTACGTGCGCGTCATCGAGAGGCTCGAGCGCGAGCCGCGCGTGGATGCCTACGAGGTCAACATCTCGTGCCCCAACATCGATGCGGGTGGTATGGCGTTTGGCACGGACTGCGCGTCGGCTGCCGCCGTGACTCGCGCGTGTCGGGCGGTCACTCAGCGCACGCTCATCGTCAAGCTGAGTCCCAACGTCACCGACATCACCGAGATCGCACGCTCAGTGGAGGCCGAGGGTGCCGACGCGGTTTCGCTCATCAACACCCTTCTCGGTATGGCGATCGATGCCGAGAAGCGCCGGCCCAAGCTCGCACGAGTCGTGGGCGGCCTATCGGGCCCGGCCGTCAAGCCGGTTGCGCTGAGAATGGTGTGGCAGGTTTCCAAGGCGGTCAGCGTGCCGATCGTGGGGATGGGCGGCGTGACGAACGCCACCGATGCGGTCGAGTTCCTGCTCGCAGGCGCCACTGCGGTCGCCGTCGGTACCGCGAACTTCGTCGATCCTGCGGCTACGGTGCGAGTCGTCGATGGCTTGACGGAGTACTGCCACAGACACAGCCTGGCGCGCGTCACCGATCTGATCGGGGCGCTGGAAGCGTGAGCGACGAACAGGGGTGGCTCAAGAACTTCGTCGAGAACTTCGGCAAGGTGCCAGAAGGCGAGCCTCGTGAGTTCATTCCGCCGAGACTGCGCATACCCGTGTTTCTCGGGATGGTGGTTGTGTCGCTCGTCCTGCTCGCTCTGCTCCTGTGGCTCGTCGTCATTCCCGCGATCCGGGCGCAGTCGCCCGCGCCGCACTCGGAGATTCCGGCGCTGCACGCGGCGGCACGCGCGTGAGCCCGACGGAAGGAGTCACCGTGCCCGATAACCCGGTCATCGTCGCTTTGGACCTTCCCCGCGAGGAGGCTTTGGCGCTTGCCGAGTCGCTCCGTGGCACGGTCCGATGGCTCAAGGTCGGTATGACGCTCTTTTACGCCGAGGGCCCCGAGATCGTTGTGCGTTTGCGCGAGAAGGGCTTCGACGTCTTTGTCGACCTGAAGCTGCACGACATCCCGCACCAAGTCGCCGGTGCCGCTGCGCAGATCGCTCGACTGGGCGCCGGGATGTTCACCGTCCACGCTACCGGGGGCAGCGCGATGATGCGCGCTGCAGTGGAGTCGTCGCGCCGCGCCGCCGAGGAGGCCGGGCTGCCAGCGCCGTCGGTACTCGCAGTCACCGTGCTCACCAGCACCGACGATGCGGGCCTCGCCGAGATCGGCGTCGGACGCAACTCTCTCGAACAGGTCCGCCTGCTCGCCGAGATTGCTCGCAACGCTGGTGTCAATGGCGTTGTCTGCTCGCCGCGGGAGGCCGCCGAGATGCGTCTTCTGCTCGGCGAGAGCGCGCTCGTTGTCACCCCGGGCGTTCGCCCCGCGTGGGCAGAGGCGGGCGACCAGTCGCGGATCGCCACTCCATCCGCCGCACTCGCGGCGGGAGCCAGTCACTTGGTTATCGGTCGCCCGATCACTGCGGCGCCCGTGCCAGTGCAGGCTGTTGTCCGAATCCTGTCCGAACTTCAAGGAGACATGTGATGACCCAGTTGACCGATGCGGGTATTCTGCAGGCCCTCAAGGACGCCGACGCGATTCGCTCGGGGCATTTCGTCCTGACGAGCGGACGTCACTCGGACACGTATGTCCAGTGCGCACGCATCCTTGAAGACCCCGCACTGGTGACTCTTCTAGCAAAAACCGCAGTTGAGAGGCTTCCTGACGGAGTGCAAATCGATCTAGTCGCTGCCCCTGCGGTGGGCGGCCTGATTATTGGTTTCGCCGTAGCTCAGGCGCTCGGCGTCAAGTTCATCTTCAGCGAGCGGGAGGACGGACGCATGGTCTTTCGCCGGGCGTTCGCCGTACGACCCGGGGCACGCGTTCTGGTGGTTGAAGACGTGGTTACCACAGGTGGGAGCGTTGGCGAGGTCATCGACCTGGTTCGCGAAGCGGGGGGAGAGGTGGCGGGGGTCGTCTCGCTCATCGACCGTGGCGGAGACAAGAAGTTCGACGCACCCTTCTGGCCTCTGCTTCAACTCGAGGTCGAGTCTTGGGCGCCGGAATCGTGTGGCCTCTGCGCCGATGAAGTACCCGTCTACTCGCCTGGAAGTCGCAGGCTTTCCTAATCGGCGCTTGGCATCTCCGCAGGTCAGGGCGTAGCATAGAGCCCGCGTAACGGTCCGTCGCCGGTTCTGCCGAACCGATTTCCACGGCGACGGTGCCCCGCCTTTACGAGACGAGGAGGAACCATGGCACTTCCGAACCTATCCGACGCGGATCGCCAGAGGGCGCTCAAGAAGGCCGCCGAGGCCCGCCAGAAGCGAGCAGCGCTCCGTGCCGAGATCAAGAGCGGAAAGTTGTCGTTCGCGGCCGTCATGAAGAAGAGCGAGGATCCGGTAGTCGCTCGCATGAAGGTCTCCACGCTACTTGAGTCGCTGCCGGGTTACGGCAAGGCCAAGGCGACCAAGATCATGACCGAGCTCGAGATCTCCGAGAGCCGTCGCGTGCAGGGCCTTGGCGCCCGCCAGCGCGAGTCGCTCCTGGGGCGCCTCGGTTAAGTACGCTACGCCGCTCAGGCGCCCGGGACGGGCAATGGGCGAGTAGCGCACGCATGCGCAAGGGAAACCTCTTCATCATCTCCGGCCCTTCGGGAGCCGGCAAAGGCACGCTGGTCAAGGCGATTGAACCGGTCGTGCCCGACATATGGGTGTCTGTCTCGGTGACGACACGCGCTCCTCGGCCAGGTGAGGTCCAGGGGGAGTCTTACTTTTTCATCTCCGACGAGGAGTTCACGCGTCTTGCCGAGACAGGCGGCCTACTAGAGTGGGCCGAGGTCCACGGGAACCGATACGGCACGCCTCGCGCAGCCGTTGAGGAGAAGATCGCCCAAGGGCGCCAGGTGGTTCTTGAGATAGACCCGCAGGGCGCGTTCCAGGTCAAGTCGCTGGTTCCCGAGTCGGTTCTGGTCTTCATCATGCCGCCCTCGTGGGACGAGCTGGAGCGACGGCTCGTGAGCCGCGGAAGCGAAACGGAGTCGCAGGTCGAGACGCGGATGGAGACCTCCAAACGCGAACTTGACCTTGTCGGCGAGTACGATCATGTGGTATTAAACGACGATGTGCCCGCAGCAAGTGCTATGCTTAGGGGCCTTATCGACTCCCACGCCAACCAAGAGGATGCGTAGAGCCTTATGTCCGTCATCAAGCCTGAGATCGATACCCTGCTGGCCACCGTCGACTCGAAGTACACGCTGTGCATCGTGGCGTCGAAGCGCTCGCGCCAGATCAACGACATGATCCACGGCGTGCGCGACCAGGCCCTGCTCACCATGCCGACGAGCGAGATCGCCAAGCTGACGAGCACCAAGCCGCTCTCGCTTGCCATGGAGGAGATCGCCAACGGCGATGTCGCCTACGAGCGCGTCAAGGACAGCTACAAGTAAGCGCCGGATACACCGGCCGTGTTCGAGCGCGTCTGCCTCGTCCACTACAACGAGATCGGCCTGAAGGGCCGCAATCGTGCACAGTTCGAGCGCCGCCTCCGAGACAACATCTCAGCGGCGCTCGCTGATTTCCCGGTCGGCCCGGTCGAGTGCATCGTCTCGCGCGTGACCGTGGTCGTTCGCGATCCCGCACGTACGCTCGAGATTGCGAAGCGCATCGCGCTGATCCCGGGCGTGCAGTTCGTGTCTCCCGGCTACCGCACCGCACGCGAACCCGAGGAGATGGAGCGCGCCGCCCTGATGGCGCTGCGTGAAGCCGGCCCGTTTTGTACGTTTGCGGTCGAGTCGCGCCGCTCCAACACCGACTACGCGGAAGGCAGCATGGACATCAGCCGCCGGGTTGGTGCCTTCTTGAAGGAGGAGACCGGTGCTGGCGTCAACCTCACCGCGCCGGATACGCGAGTCACGGTCGCGGTCGTGCAGGGCAGCGTCTACATCTCGGCAGCTGTCATCCAGGGAATCGGCGGGCTGCCTGCGGGTATGTCGGGGCGCATCATCTCGCTGCTTTCGGCGGGCATCGATTCGCCGGTGGCGAGCTGGCGCATGATGCGGCGGGGCGCGACGGTGTGCGGCGTGCACTTCTCGGGCCGCCCCCAGACCAACGACGCGAGCGAGCGCCTCGTCTTCGAGATTGGCGAGCAGCTGGCGCTGACAGGCGGTCTTGGGCGCATCTACGTCGTGCCCTTCGGCGACCTGCAAAAAGAAATCGCGCTGGCCAGCCCGCCCGATCTTCGCGTGCTGCTCTACCGTCGCCTCATGATCCGCGTTGCGGAGAGGATCGCCGTCGGAGAGCGTGCCAAGGCGTTGGTGACGGGCGAGTCGCTCGGCCAAGTCGCCTCGCAGACGCTGGAGAACATCATGGCGGTCGACGAGGCGGCTACGCTGCCAGTGTTGCGGCCCCTAATCGGCAACGACAAGCTCGAGATCATCGCCGACGCCAAGCGCATCGGCACCTACGACATCTCGACCACCGGCCACACGGACTGCTGCACCCTCTTCATGCCGAGGACTCCCGAGACTCACGCACGAATGGGCGAGGTGCTCGACGCGTGGGCCGCGCTCGACGTCAACCGGATGGTCGCCGATGCGACTGCAGGGATGACCTGGCGCGACTTCGGGGGAAGCGGCTATCGGCCCCCCAAGGCTTGGCCGACACCCGCCCCGGCAACGCCGACGGCCGCAGCGGCACCGTGAGCGAGCGGCTACGCATCCTGGTGCTCGAGCCGTACTACGGCGGCAGCCACCGTGCCGTACTTGACGGCCTGGTCAAGCATATCGATGCCGAGTGGACGCTGCTCACACTTCCGGCGCGCAAGTGGAAGTGGCGGATGCGCGGAGCTGCGATCACGATGGCGCAGCAGGCGGGGGGGTTGGCGCGCGAACGCGCAGCCGCCGACGCTGATGTTGGAGTTGCGCCTCGACCGCCATTCGACGTCGTCTTCGCCTCGACCTTCGTCAACCTCGCCGAGTTCCGGGGAATGGTGGGCTCGGCGGTGGCAGGCGTTCCGGCCATCGTCTACTTCCACGAGAACCAGCTCGTCTACCCCAACCGCCACACCGCCGACTGGGACTTCCAGTTCCCGCTGACCAACATCACGAGCGCTCTTTCGGCCGAGCGGTGCGTTTTCAACACTGGCTGGAACCGCGACCGGTTCTGCGACGAGATACCTGTCTTCCTGCGCGAGTTCCCCGACCACCATCCCAAGGGCGTAGGGGAGTCGATACGCGCCAAGTCGCTCGTTCTCGCACCGCCCTTCGATCCTGCGCCCTTCGATGCGCAGGCGACCACGCGCACCGCCGTCCCGCGCATCGCATGGCCGCATCGATGGGAGCACGACAAGGATCCCGATGCCTTCTTCTCGGCGGTAGCCAAGCTTGCCGAGGAGGGGCTCGGGTTCGAGGTAGCCGTGGCGGGTCAGGGCTTCCGAGACGTCCCGGATTCGATCCTGGCCGCCGAGGCTGCGCTGGGCTCTCGGCTGGTACATCTGGGCGAACCCGAGTCGCGCGACGCGTACGCCCAACTCCTCTCAGGCTGCGACATCAGCGTCTCCACGGCCGTCAACGAGTTCTTCGGAATCGCGATGGTCGAGTCCGCGTATGCGGGCTGCTACCCGGTCGTTCCGGACCGACTTGCGTACCCGGAGCTCTACCCGGCCGAGATGCGCTACGCGAGCGCCGACTCGCTTGTCGCGATGCTGCGCTCGCTGGTGCTCGAACCGCCCGAGCCTGGAGCAGCGCGCGAGATCGCGCGAGGCTACACGTTCGATGCGCTGATCAGGGAATACGAATCAGTACTGCGCGCCGTGGCGTCCGGCGTCGATCCCACAGCTGAAAGCGAGTCACCATGACCGACGAGCCGAGCCAGAACTCTGCGTCCGACAAGCTCGAGTCGACCGAGCCGGTCGGAGCGCCGACACCCGAAGAGTTGCTTGCCGAGACGCAGGCTGACGATCCTGAGGTCGGAAGCGACGGTACCGGCATGGGCGAGCTGCCGTAGTCGACTTCGCGCGCAAGGTCCGTGGGCGCAGCGTCGAGCGCAGCCTTCGGGCTGTTTGCCGGCAAACCGGTCCAGCGCCGCTAGATGCCAAGCGCCTGGGCGACCGCTTCCCCGAACGCAGTGGCAGCCTCTGGGCCGTTGCCGGTGATGATGCGTCCGTCGATAGTGACCGGCTCGCCGGTCCAGATCGCGCCGCGAGCCCTCAGGTCGGCCTCACGACTCGGGAAGGCGGTGGCTCGCACGCCGCCGAGCAAACCGGCGTGAGCGAGCGTCGACGGCGCGATGCAGATCGCAGCGAGCACGTCGCCGCTCTGGGACTGGGCCCGAGCAAGCGCGTGGGCAGCGTCGTCGTCGAAGAAGACCTCGGCGCCGCCGCCGCCGACGAAGATCACCGCGTCCCACGGGCGCGTAGCGGCCTCGGCCACAGAGATGGTGGCTACGGCCTTTAGCCCGAAGCGTCCCACGCACTCTCCAGACGAGACGCTTGCTGTGGTGACCGTGGAGCCACGCGCCTCGAGGATCGCCTTTGGCTCGGCGTACTCCTCGTCTCGGAAGACCGTCGGTGCGACAACCATGACGACGTCGGGCATAACTCCTCCTCGCGGGCGAGCACGGGTTGAACGGACTATACCCGTCTGTAGATACGGTGGAGTGGACTCGGTTCCTCCGTGCAATGGAGTAGAATCGCGAATCGTGCGCACGGCCACCGGCAAAGCACTGCGCCCAAAGAAGCCATGCAACCGAAAGGCATTGCCGATGCAAACGTGGCAACGCGTGCGAGACTTCGTTACCGGCCGCTGGTTCATCAAGACGGCCTTCTTCCTCTACTTCGTGTTCGCTTGCGTGCAACTCATGCGCTTCGCTGCATGGACGCGGGGCACAGGGCCGTACGTCGGTCGGCCTGAGGTCGTGGGCGGACTGCTTCCCGTCGGCCACTTCACGAGCTTCTTTGCCATGGTCCGCGGCGGCGGATGGGATCCGCTGCTCCCAGCCGGCCTAGTCATCATCATCGGCGCTCTCGCGGTGTCGCTGCTCCTCAAGCGCGGCTTCTGCGGCTTCATCTGCCCGGTGGGCACGGTGTGGGAGGGGTTCTCGGCGCTGGGGCGCAAGCTGCTCAAGGGCAAGCAGATCCGGCTCCCTCGCTGGCTCGACATCGCCGGCCGAGTGTTTCGCTACGTACTTGCCGCGGCCGTCGCATACATTCTGCTTGTCGTGGTCTCGCTTCCTGAGGCGGTCAGCTTCCGCACCAACCCCTATATGTGGGTCGCCGACATCAAGATCATCGAGGTGATGATTCAGCCGACGTACCTCGTCGTCGTTCTCTTCGCCGGCGCGCTGTCGATGCTGTTCGGCCCGGTATGGTGCCGCTACCTGTGTCCCGTCGGCGGGATGTACAGCGCGGTCGCCGAGCTCTCGCCGTGCAAGGTGCACCGCAACGAGGAGACCTGCATCCACTGCAGCCGCTGCACCAAGGTCTGCCACGCATTTGTCGATGTGGAGCAAGACACCGTCGTGCGCGACACGGAGTGCGACGGCTGCATGGACTGCGTGAAGGTCTGCCCCGCCGAGAACTGCCTCGAGGCCAAGGGCCCCGGCGGTTTCGTGATCGCACCATGGGTGTGGCCGCTGCTTGTCGTTGGCTTGTGGCTAGCGATCTTCGGGTTTGCCAAAGTCACCGGCAACTGGGACACCCGTGTGCCGCCCGATCAGATGAAAGCGGCGGTGCAGTCTGGGGTCATAGACCGGGCTAGCATGCCTCAATCGACGCAGTGAGTGGCCGATAGGACCAGCACGCTGGGTTGCGACGGGCGCATTCCCTTTCGAGCGGGCTTGCTGGATACTGAGCACATCGTCCTTGGGGGGCGTGTTCCTCTGCTAGCGACAGATAGGAACCGAAGTGCGGGACGCGAGCTCTGCCGACGGCTTTGGCGTGCTTACAGCGCTGCCTGAGACCGGCGGTTCCACAACGGACTCGGAAGTTCTAAGACCCCACGCGCGCCTCTTCCGCGCGGCGGCTTGGATTCTCTACCCATGCTTGGCTGTGCTCTATGTCGCGACGTTGTTCTCGGCGCCCGCCGGGATGGGTCGCTTCGGCATTCTCGAAGCCATCTACCTGCTGCCGATCGTCGGTAGCGTCGCGTTTGGCTGGGCCGCGTACAGGCAGTCAGAGGGCGCCGAACGGCATTACTGGGTTCTCATCTCGGTAGCCAATGCGGTGCTCGGCCTGTGCGAGGTCGTGCTGCTGTGGTGGTTGGCGTTCGTGTCGCCCCTGGGCCCACCGCCCGTCACGTGGCAGTTCGGTTTGCTGCACGTTGTGGCGGCCGTGTGCTTCCTGACGCTCATCTTCTCGATGACGCGCCTGTCCGAGGAGGTACTCACCCGCCGGGTCCGTGCAGCGCTGGACATGATCGCGCTGGGGCTGATCGTCTACACGGCGATTCTGACGCTCTACGCTCGTCCGGTGATGTCCGCATCGCAGCCAAGTGTTGTAGACGTGCTGGTGGGCTCCGCGTACCCCCTTGCGGCGTTCATGATGTTGTTTGGTACGTTGGGCAACATCGTTGGTTTCAAGATGGTCAAATGGCGCAGCTGGGAGACGCTGACCGCGGTCGCCATCGGGATTTACTCCATGGCTCTGGTGATGTGGCCGTTGTGGTACACGACGGTGGCGAACAACAGCCGCAACATGGAGCGTGGGCTGCTCGATCTGATTCAGTTCAGCGGGCACTTCCTGCTGATGACCGCAGCGGTCTACCGTCTGACCGAGACCGACTCGTGGAACCTGCGTCCCTTGCCCGTCCCTGCCGTCGCTCGCGAGCGGTGGTTCGGCGCGCTTCTTCCCGCCGCCAGCGTCACTACCATCGTGGTTCTCGGCGTGATCGCGCTGCAGCAGCGTAACGAGCCGGAGTGGTTCGCCGTCTATGGAATCATTGCGCTGGTCCTCACGATTGTTGTCATGGGCCGCAGCCTCTTGCTCGCTCTTGAGAACGGGAGGCTCTTCGTCCAGTCGGTCACCGATCCACTCACCGGCCTGTACAACCATCGTTACTTCCACGACCGCATCGCCGTAGAACTCGACCGCGCCAAGCGCTACTCGGAGCCAGTCGCGCTCGTCGTCTTCAACCTCGACGACTTCGCGGAGTTCAACGAGCGTTGCGGTCATCTCGAGGGGGACCGCCTGCTTGCGGATCTCGGCCACAAGCTTCAGTCACTCGTCGTTGGCAACGCGATAGTTGCTCGGCTGGGCGGCGACGAGTTCGGGATTCTGTTGCCCGAGTACGACGCTCGGAGTGCCGCGATCTTCACGCAGCACGTCCTCGACGTCATCGGCGTGGAGTGTGGCGACCTGCCTGGGCAACTCTCGGCATCGGCCGGTGTCGCGGCCTATCCCGAGCACGGCGATGACGGAGAGCTGCTCCTCCACCTAGCCGATGGAGCACTGTTACAGGCCAAGGAGACGGGCAAGGGGCGGGTTATCGTCTTTGACGCTGCTCGCGTGCCTGACCTGAGCGCACACGAGCGTATCGAGCGCCTCGAGCGTCACTCGCGCGTGGCCGCGGTCCGCGCGCTGGCCGCCGCGGTCGACGCGCGCGACATCGACACGCGGTTCCACACGCAGCGCGTCGCCAAGCTCGCTGTGCGTCTCGCCGATCACCTAGAGCTGCCCGGCGACAGCGTTCGCATGATCGAGCTGCTGGCCGTGGTACACGACGTCGGCAAGATCGCCATTCCCGACACCGTGCTCAAGAAGGCTGGCTCGTTGACCGCCGAGGAGTGGGGCGATGTTCGCCGTCACCCCGAGCAGGGCCAGCGCATCCTGGCCTCCACTGGCTTGACCGAACTTGTGCCGGCGGTTCGCAGTCACCATGAATGTTGGGATGGCTCGGGCTACCCCGATGGCTTGGTTGGCGTGGAGATTCCGTTCGAGGCGCGCCTGCTGTGCGTGTGTGACGCGTACGAGGCGATGAGCTCGGATCGTTCGTATCGGTCGGCGATGTCGCTAGACGCTGCCGCGGCCGAGATTGCTCGCTGCGCGGGTACGCAGTTCGACCCTGAGCTCGCCAAGCGCTTCCTCGAGATGTTGCGCGCCGAGGAGGCCCAGCCGCACCCCGCGCCGAGCGAGTCGCTTGCTCAGCGACCGCAAGACGTGGGAGGCTGGGTTCCGCTTGGGGGAGTGGGCCCCGAGCGCGGGTAGTCTGGTAGGCACGACCGCGAGCGGAGACTTATGGGGAGCGGGGCACCGTCTAAAGCGCGCATGGGGCGCATCGTAACCATCGCGTGGCTGTTGGTTCCCGCCATCGTGGTCGCGTTCGTCGGGCTTCGCATGCTCCCCGGAACGGTGCCACTCCTGCTCGCGCAGTTGCTGTTGCTGGCGCCCATCGCCGCCGCGGCCGTTGCCGCCGAGGTTGCCTACTCCGTCGGTCCTCCTGGAATGGAGCACCGGGCGTGGGGCATCGTGTCGCTCACGGCGCTCGTGCTGCTGTTCTCGGAGGGCTACTACAGCGTCTATCAGGTGTTCGTCAATCCGGCTGGACCGCCTTCGCCCTCGGTCTACGACGCGCTGAACCTGCTGGCGGCGCTCATGATTGCCGTCGGAATAGCGCAGATTGCCGGCGTCGGCCGGCTGGGAGTCGCCGAACGCTTGCGCCTGGCCTTTGACACGATCGCGTTCAGCGCGGTCACGTTCCTCGGCCTGTACCATTTCCTTGCGAAGCGGATCTCGCCTGAGACGCCATGGTTGGAGTCGGCCCGTTGGACCGCCTACTCACTCGTGGGCGTCCTCATTCTTATCGGAACGGTGTGGCTGGTTTCGGGAGCGCGCTCCGGCATCGAGCGGCGTCTGATGACGCTGATGGGCCTGGCGCTCGGGATCTTTGCAACAGGCATGCTGCTCTGGCCGTTGTGGCGAGCGGGCACGCAGTCCGCCGACCACGTCGCGCTCGACGCGCTCATGGGCGGCATCTACCTGACCGGGTACTGCCTGCTGATGATGGCTGGGCTGACGCGACTGCGCTATCGAGACCTGGGATGGCGCTCCTCCAACTCGCGGCTGCCGAACACCGAGGGCGTCTGGGTCTCAACGCTGCTCTCGCTCTACGTGCTGATAGGTGCTGGGTTTGTCGGCTGGTGGATCTACACCACTCAGGGGCCTCATGCCGACCTGCAGCTCTACACGAGCCTGGCGCTCGGGGCCACCTTCGCGTTGGTCGCGCGCACGGGTGTCACCGCAATCGAGACGGTGCTGGCAAGAAGCGCTGCCGATCTCGATCCGGTGACCGGCGTTCCCGGGGCGCGCACGTTTGCGCGTCGCACGGACGAGGCTTTGTCGCAAGCTCACGACTCGGGGGACCCGGTCTCTCTGATCGTCTTCGACATGGATGCTTTCTCCCAAGTGAACTCGGCGTTGGGGCACTCAGGGGGCGACCGTGTTCTGGCGCAGGTAGCCGAGGTGGTGCGCTCGGCCGCTCAGGGGCGCGGCGACCTGTACAGGTTGTCGGCCGACGCGTTTGCGCTCCTCTGCCCGATCGAGGAGGGCCAAGCCGCGGTGCTGAGCGCCGAGATTCTGTCGGTGATCCGTAGCCTTGTGCCGCTCGAGGGACAGACGCTGTCGGCTTCGCTAGGCGTTGCAGGATGCATCGACGGAGAGTGCTCGCGCGATGAACTGCTTGGCCGAGCCAACGCAGCGCAAGCTTGGGCGAAGTATCACGGCAAGGGCCGAGTTGTGCGCTTCGACGAACGGATCGTACGCGCGCTAGGCGTCGAGGAACGACTCCGGGA
>JARLGT010000083.1 GCA_031292615.1 Coriobacteriia bacterium
CGCGCCGACGCCGCCCGCGGCACGCAGGCACGCAAGTATGCCGGCACCCGTGGAGTCGCCCATGGACTTCGGTTCTGTTACGCCACGACCGTCGTGGTCTTCGCGCAGGCGCTCCCGCACAGGTGGCAAAGGGTTCTTCGCGCTACTCAGACCGATCGTCCTTCTCCTCATCGGGCTATGGATCATGTCCAGCTTGGCGTCGCAGTGCACCACCTCGGACTCGGGCAACCTCAACGACTCGGGTACCGTGAGCGAGTCGACCCAGCCGACCACCGACGCCGAGACGTACGCGCTCGACACGCTCGGCTATGCAGACGCGACCTCGGTCACTGCGTCGGACGTCGTGAGCGGAGTCGGGGAGGCCCCGGCGCCGATCCAAAGATTCGTGGCTTCGTATGCGTCTCAGCGGGCGAACTCCAAAGTGAGTTGGCTTGCCGTGTCCGACAACAACAACGGCAGCGGCTACTTGGCGCTCCAGCCCACCGAGTCCGATTTCGAGAAGCAACTGGCTGTGATTCGCAACCCCGACGGCAAATACGCGCTGTCCGGCCCGCTCGCCGCAGGCGTTCCCAGCCAGTAGCACGCCCCGCATGGGCATACTCCCTCAGGAACCACCCACCATTTCGTGAGGGAGCCTCACCATGTCCGACGCCACGGAGTCCTCGGCAAGTCTGGGCCTGCCGATCCACCCGTCCATCCTTGTGGTCTTCGGTCCCACCGGTGACCTGATGGCGCGCAAGGTCGTGCCGTCGCTGTTCTACCTGCGCAACAAGGGGCAGCTGCCAAAGAAGCTGCGCGTCGTGGGCTTCGGGCGCCGCGAGTGGGGCGACGCCGAGCTGCGCGAGCACGTGCGTGGCATCTTGGCGGAGCGTGCCGCGACTGCCGATTCGGCGGATGTCGAGGAGTTCTTGCAGCTGTTCGAGTACCAGCGCGGCGAGTTCCACGAGGCCGACTCCTATCACGAACTCGCCAAACACCTCGGCGGTATCCAAGAGGAGTGGGGCGTGTGCTCCAACAAACTCTTCTACCTTGCCGTGCCTCCCGAGAACTACGAGTTGATCTTCCGCAACCTGGCCAGCAGTGGCCTGACCATCGAGTGCAGCGACGCGACCGGCTGGACACGCGTGCTGGTGGAGAAGCCGTTCGGCGACGACCTCGACACCGCTCGCGACCTTGACGCGCTTCTTGCGAGCCTCTTTCGCGAGGAGCAGATCTACCGCATCGACCACTACCTCGCCAAGGAGATGCTGCAGGGCATCTTGAACTTCCGGTTCACCAACAACCTCTTCGAGCATGAGTGGAACCGAAGTGCGATCGACTCGATCGACATCACACTGCTGGAGTCCATCGACGCCAACAAGCGCGGAGCGTTCTACGACAAGGTGGGCGCGCTTCGCGACGTCGGCCAGAACCACCTGCTGCAGATGCTCGCGCTTGTGACGATGGATCGCCCCGCCTCCGACCGAGCCGACGACATCCGCAACTCACGCGCCGCGCTCATCGAGTCGCTACGTCCTCTCACACCCGCCGAGGTCGCCTCGGCGACGTTCCGCGCGCAATACTCCGGATTCCGCGAGGCGGCGGGCGTTCGTGCGGACTCGGGCACCGAGACGTACTTCCAGCTGCGCACGCACATGGAGGGCCCGCGCTGGGCCGGCGTGCGAGTGACGATGGAGTCGGGCAAGTCGATGGGCGAGGCGTGCAAGCGCATCGTGGTGACGTTCCGCCAGCCCGAGAACTGTCTTTGCCCCGAGGACGCGCCGTACACCAATCGCATCGTCTTCACCCTCGAGCCCGCCGATCAGATTGAGATCGTGTTCTTCGCCAAGAAGCCCGGCTTCGACGAGGAGATCGAGGAGCGCCGCTTCAGTTTCTTCCTCTACGAGAAGGCCGAGAAGGCGCAGTACGTCGAGGAGTACGCCAAGCTGATGCACGACGCCTTCGACGGCGACCAGACGCTGTTCGTGTCCACGCGCGAGGTTGACGCCGGCTGGGCCTTCATCGACTCGATCTGCGAAGCATGGTCGTCAGGCGCCGTGCCGCTCGAGCACTACGATGCAGGTTCCGCCGACATCGTGAAGGTGGCCGACAGGGCGCTCTCAGGTCCAGCTCGGCGAGGCGAGATCGGCGTGTGCGGCTTGGGCAAGATGGGCGCAGGCTTGGCGCTGAACCTCGTCGATCACGGCTGGCGCGTGGTGGGGTGGAATCGCCATCACGAGCTTGCCGAGAAGCTCGCCGGGCAGGGCTTGGAGCCGGCCGGCTCGCTGCGTGAGCTGGTGGCCGCACTTGCCCCCCCACGCACGGTGTGGCTGATGGTGCCCGCCGGCGCGCCCGTCGACGACGTGCTCTTCGCCGCCGACAACGGGCTTGCGCACTTCCTGGCACCGGGCGACACCGTCATCGACGGCGGCAACTCGCTCTTCCGCGACGCCGCACCACGAGCCGCGCGCCTCGCCGAGCTAGGGATTCACTACCTCGACTGTGGGACGAGCGGCGGCCCGGCTGGTGCGCGCAACGGCGCATGCCTGATGATCGGCGGCTCGCGCGAGACTTTCGAGCACGCCGAGCCGATGTTCACCGATGTCGCGCTCCCCGACGGCTACAGCTTCTTCCCCGGCCACGGCGCGGGCCACTTCGTGAAGATGGTTCACAACGGCATCGAGTACGGAATGATGCAGTCCATCGCCGAGGGCTTCCAGCTGATGCATGCCTCGGAGTTCGACTTGGACCTCGAGGAGGTCTCGGCGGTCTACCAACATGGCAGCGTCATCGAGTCGCGCCTTGTCGGGTGGCTCGGCGAAGCCTATGCCGAGCTGGGCAGCGATCTCGAGGGTGTGAGCGGGGTCGTCGGGCACACGGGCGAGGGGGAGTGGACGATCAACGCCGCACGCGACATGGGTCTCGAGGCGCCGGTGATCGCCGACTCACTGAAGTTCCGCGTCGACTCGGAGGGCCATCCCACGTACGCGGGGCAGGTGCTGACCGCGCTGCGGAATGCTTTTGGGGGTCACGGCTTGGGACCTGGCGGTGGGCCGCGCCGGTAGGACTGTCCAGCGGGCGGAGTCGTGACGTGGCCCTCGGCGAACACTCCGCAGGGGTGTTCGCCGGCTCAGCCGGTGGACACGCCGAGGACGTTCGCAGAGGGCTCCGTGCGCTGGTTACGGTTTCGGGCGCATTCTTCCGGTCATGCCCCAGTAGGCCATCTTGGCACCACCGGAGATGAGTTGCGGCAGACGGAGCATCGGGTACACCTTACCGGTCGTGGCTCCGGGCTCGGCGGCTAGCAGCTGGGCGCAGCGCTCACCTACTTCGGCGACTGGCGTCCCGAAGGCCTCCAGCGCGAAGCGGACGTTATGGCGGGTGGCTTCCAGCCGCGGGCTTACGGGCATGTCGTCGCGGTAGAAGTCCGTGTCGACCATGCCCGGTACGAAGGCGTTGACCGAGACGTTGCGATGCTCCTTGTTCTCGGCAGCGAGGGAGCGGGTGAGCGACGCTACGGCCGCTTTGCTGGCGCCGTAGGCTGTTGTGTATGGCGTCGCGTCGCCCTTCCAGCCTCGGCCGCACAGGTTCATCAGGTAGCCGCCGTGCTCGCGAAAGTAGGGGAGCAGCAGCTTGGCTCCGTACAGGACGCCGAGCACGTTGACGGTGATGAGGTCGTGGAGCTCCTCGGCGGCCTCGTCGTCGAGGAAGCGGTAGCCGTTGCTTACGCCGGCATTGCTGACCCAAGCGTCGATGCGCCCGTGCTCGGCCAGTGCGTGGTCGCGCAGCGCCTCGAGCTCCTCGTAGTGGCCGGCGTTGGCGGCCAGGCCGCTCGCGGCGGTGCCAGCCGCGCGCAGGTCCGCGACCGTGGCGGTGACTGCCTCGGGTGTCCGCGAGCTCACCACGACGGTCGCGCTCGCCCGACCGCACGCCTCGGCGATTGCACGGCCGATGCCGCGCGTCGAGCCGGTCACGACAACGACCTTGCTGGCGAGGCTCATGCGCCCTCCTCGGCGGACAGGAAGCTCAGCACTGCGGTGATCGCCTCGTGGGGTGTGCGGGCGTCAACGAGCTGCCCACGCTCGTATTGCGGCCCGAACGGCACGCCCAGCGGGAAGCCGAGCAAGACGACGGGCCGGCCGGCCTTGAGCGCGAGCGCGATCTCGGAGACGGTGCCCGGTCCGCCCGGCAGTGCCACGACCACGCGGCTCGAGAGCACGTTGATTACGTTGCGACCGTCGCCCATGTCAGTGACGATGGCGACATCGACGTGGGGTGCGACGTTAGCGGCGGTATCTCCCGGCAGGATGCCGATCACCAGCCCTCCGGCTTCGTTCGCGCCATGCGAGGCCTCGGCCATCACTCCCGCGTTACGGCCGCCGGTAAGCAGCACGAACTCCTGCTCGGCGATGAGCCTGCCGATCTCGCGAGCGTTGTGAAGGACGCTCTCGTCTACGAACGCTCCACCCATGACGCCGATGACCGTGCGCATGGCCGCCACCTCCTAGCGGTCATGGTACGACAGCTGGCCGCCGAGAGCGCGTCTGGGGACAGACCGATTCGCGACCACGGCAGTAGGGAGGCTGCGGACGTTGCCCGGCCGCTAGTGGAAGAGCGAGACCGCGCAGTAGACGAGCAGTGCGCCCATCACCCAGCCCACGGCGGTGTGGTTTCTGGCCATGAAGCGCTCGAAGACGCTCCCGAACAGCGCCCAGAGGCTGGTCGATACAAGGGCCAGGAGCGCCAGCGCTGCGGCGAAGGCGACGAAGGCCGGCACCGAGTGGTAGTAGGGGACGAGGAACGTCGATGCCACCGTGATGCCGAAGAGGATGGCCTTGGGATTGAGGAACTGCAGCAGCACCCCCGAAACGAAGGTGTTCTGGCCCGCGCTGGACTCGTCGTGGGGCTTGCTGGTCACGGTCTTGTACGCGAGCCACAGGATGTAGGCCGCGCCAATCACGGTCATGACGGGCTTGATTGTCGGGATCGCCCTGAAAAGCGCCACCGTAAACACGATGCTTACTCCGATGACCAGGAAGAACCCCGCGCACACGCCCGTGGTAAACCGCATGCTGCGCCTGAACCCGAAGCGGCTCGCGTTCGACATCGACATGATGTTGTTGGGGCCAGGCGTGAAGGTGGTCACCACCACGTACGACAGGAACGCGAAGACATTAGGCATAGGGCGACACCTCCCGATCGGCCGAATCGCCGACTCTCTGGTCTCAACTCGTGAGGTATACTAACACAGTCGTGCAGGATAACGCACAGAATGTGCAGTGGAGCGGTCTATGGAGCACCTGAACCAACTCATCGGCGAGAATCTCAAGCGTCTCCGCGCCGAGAAGGCCCTGAGCCTCGACGCCGTGGCCAAGCTCTCGGGCGTCAGCAAGAGCATGCTGGGGCAGATTGAGCGCGGCGAGGTCAACCCCACGATATCGACGTTGTGGCGCATCGCAAGCGGGCTGAAGGTTTCGTTCACGGCCTTGGTGACGCGCGCCCAGGACGACTCGGAGATCGTGGCACGCGCCGAGATCGAGCCGCTTGTCGAGGACAATGGCAAGGTCCGCAACTACCCCGTCTTTCCGTTCGACGCCGAGCGCGGCTTCGAGATGTATGCCGTTGAGATCGACGCCGGGGGCTACCTGCAGGCCGACGCGCACTCTGCCGGCACCCAGGAGTTCCTGACGCTGCACTCCGGCCAGCTAGCAGTGCGCGTGGGCGACGAGGAGCACGTACTCGGTGCTGGCGATTCGATCCGCTTCAAGGCCGATGCGCCGCATTCGTATCACAATCCCAGCGCCGCGACTGCCTCGATGAGCATGGTGATTCACTACCCGCGCGCGAGCTGAGCACGGGCTTCGCTGCTACTTCCGAGCGACTGACAGCAAGGCCGGGGCGTGCAGGCGCTCCGTCCTTTGTCGCGTGCGGACCAACGCAAAACGGCCTCCCCGAGGGGAAGCCGTTGTTGCAATCGTGGTGCGCCGTGCAGGATTCGAACCTGCGACCTTCTGATTCGTAGTCAGATACTCTATCCAGCTGAGCTAACGGCGCAACTGCCCCAAAGGGCTTAGGTATCCTGCCATTCGGGCGGCGGAGTGTCAAACCCCGCGAGGTCGTCAGGCAGTGTCGATGTCAAATGGCGGAGAGCGAGGGATTCGAACCCTCGAAGGGAGCTTTACCCCCTTACTCGCTTAGCAGGCGAGCGCCTTCGACCTACTCGGCCAGCTCTCCGCGACG
>JARLGT010000084.1 GCA_031292615.1 Coriobacteriia bacterium
ACGGCGAGGACGGCCACATCTGGGGCGGCGAGATCCTCATCGCAGACTGGGAGGGCTACGACAGATACGCCCACCTCGCCTACGTGCCGATGCCCGGCGGCGGCGGCGCGATCAAGCGCCCTGCGCGCATGGCGCTGGGCACGCTGTCCGCTCTCGGCCTGCTCGATCATCCGGGCGCAGCGCCGCTGCGAAGCCGCCTGCAGCCAGGCGAGGAAAGCACTCTGCTGCGCATGGTCGAGCGCAAAGTGAACTCGCCGCTGACCAGCTCGGCGGGCCGTCTGTTCGACGCCGTAGCTGCCATCGTGGGCATCGCCGATGATGCTCGCTACGAAGGCGAGGCGGCGATTCTGCTCGAGGCGGCAGCTGACCTCAGCGAGGCCGGCGGCTACGAGTTTGCGCTGGTCGCGCCGCCGCAGACCGACCCGTCGGCACCGCTCACCATCGATCCGACCCCTGTGCTCTCGGCGATTCTGGACGACGTCGCTGCTCAGATACCGGTGGGGGTAATCTCGATGCGCTTTCACCGCGCCGTCGTGCGGTGTATAGTCCGTGTTTGCGAAGCAGCGACAAAACACGCCGGCACGGGTTACGTCGCGCTCGCTGGTGGCGTGTTCATGAACCGTATCGTCTTCGGCGAGTCGGTGCGCGAACTCTCCGCCGCGGGCCTGGACCCCCTCACTCACGTGAGGCTGCCGGTCAACGACGGAGCTGTGTCGTTCGGTCAAGCCGTGATCGCATGGGCTAGGCGGCACGGTATTTGATGCTTAGAGGCCACCAGCCCGGCAGCTGCGACAGGAGGGTCAAAGGCGTATGTGTCTCGCCATTCCCGCACGCATCGTGACGATCGAAGAAGGCCACATGGCCTCCGTAGACATCATGGGCGTCACCCGCAAGGTATCGCTCGACCTCACACCGGAAGCAGTTGTAGGCGACTACGTTCTCGTCCACGCAGGGTTCTCCCTGCAGGTAGTTGACGAGCAGTACGCCAACGAGACGCTCGAGATTCTGAGGTCCATCCCCGACTTTGCGGCTGACGAGGGTATCGCCCTTGAGGGGGCCTAAGGCCCAATGGATCTGAGTGGTTTTCGTGACCCCGAGATCGCCAGGGGCCTGATTGACGCTATCGACGTTGCCGCGCAGCACCTGTCGCGCCCGGTCAAGATCATGGAAGTCTGCGGCACCCACACCGTCGCAATCGCCAAGAACGGTCTGCGCGCCGTGATGCCGGACAACGTCACGCTGCTCTCCGGCCCCGGATGCCCCGTCTGCGTCACAGCGAACGAGGACATCGACGTAGCCATCGAACTCGCCAAGCAGCCCGGCGTCATCGTCACGTCGTTCGGCGACATGATGAAGGTCCCCGGTAGCTACAGCTCGCTTGCCAAGGAGAAGGCCGCCGGCCGAGACGTTCGCATCGTCTACTCGCCGCTCGACGCGCTGTCCCTGGCCAAGAAGACACCCGACAAGCAGGTCGTCTTCGTAGCCGTCGGCTTCGAGACAACCGTGCCCCTCATCGCTGCCTCGATTCTGCGCGCGCAGGAAGAGGGCATCGAGAACTTCAGCATCTTCTCGGCACACAAGACGGTGCCCAAGGCGCTCGAAGCGCTGGTCAACGATCCGGACGTCGAAATCGACGCCTTCATCCTCCCCGGCCACGTATCGACAATCATCGGGCAGGAGCCCTACGAGTTTCTCGCCGAGCACTACAAGGTTCCCGGAGTCATCACCGGATTCGAGCCGGTCGACGTGTTGCAGGGCATCTACATGATCCTCAAGCAGCTCGAAGAGGGTCGTGCCGAGATCGAGATCGCCTACCACCGCGGGGTCGAGCCGGGGGGCAACCCAACCGCCAAGGCGCTCGTAGAGAAAGTCTTCGAGCCCATCGACGCCGACTGGCGCGGCATCGGCGTCATCCCTGGCACCGGCTTGGGCATCCGCGCCGAGTACGACCACTACAACGCCGTGAAGCGCATCCCCGTCACGCCGCCCGAGCCCAAGGAGATCAAGGGCTGCCAGTGTGGCGAGGTGCTGCGAGGAATCACCCTGCCCTACCAGTGCAAGCTGTTCGGCAAGGGCTGCACTCCCGAGCACCCTATCGGCCCGTGCATGGTGTCATCGGAGGGTTCGTGCGCGGCGTACTACCGCTTCACCGACTACGGCCGGGAAGGCTAACCCGCGCCGAGGATCGACTTGGGGGCGGCGCCGGACATCCGAGCCGCCGACGACGCAACGTAGCGAGGAGCCACCATGCGCGCTGACCGGAT
This sequence comes from Coriobacteriia bacterium, assembly GCA_031292615.1. Classification (NCBI taxonomy): domain Bacteria; kingdom Bacillati; phylum Actinomycetota; class Coriobacteriia; species Coriobacteriia bacterium. The sequence continues at coordinate 2,265 of JARLGT010000084.1, forward strand.
TCTTCTCGCCCACGGTTCGGGCGGCACGATGATGCGAGAGCTCATCGAAGAGTGCATCGTCCCGGACTTCGACGACGACGCCCTCAAGCGCCTCGACGATGCCGCTTCGCTCGACATGCCGGCCGGACGCGTTGCGTTCTCGACAGACACCTACGTGGTCAACCCGATCTTCTTCCCAGGTGGCGACATCGGCCGGCTCGCCGTGTGCGGCACGGTCAACGACGTTGCCACCTCGGGCGCCACGCCGCTCTATCTCAGCGTCGGCTTCGTGCTGGAAGAGGGCTTCCCGATCGAGGACCTGCGCAAGGTGATGCTCTCGATGAAGGACGCCGCTCGCGAGGCTGGCGTCCACATCGTCACGGGCGACACCAAGGTTGTCGAGAAGGGTCACGGCGACGGCATCTTCATCAACACCGCAGGCATCGGCCATCTGGCCGAGGGCGTCGACCTCTCCGGCTCGTACGTGAGGCCGGGTGACAAGATCCTGCTCTCCGGCACCCTGGGCGATCACGGCATCGCAATCGTCTCGACGCGCGAGGGCCTCGAGTTCGAGACAAGCATCGAGACCGATGCGGCGCCGCTGAACAAGCTCATCGCCAACGTACTTGCCGCTGCTCCCGGCACGCGTTGCTTCCGCGACCCCACCCGCGGCGGACTGGCTTCTACGCTCAACGAGATCGCCGACGCGTCGAAGGTCTCCATTACCGTCACCGAGACCGCCGTCCCGGTGAAGCCGCAGGTCCGTGGCGCCTCCGAGATGCTCGGCTACGATGTCTTCCAGGTGGCTAACGAGGGCAAGATGGTCGCCATCGTCCCCGCCGAGCAGGCCGACGCGGCACTCGCCGCGATGAAGGCGTCGCCGTATGGCGAGGATGCCGCCATCATCGGCGAGGCGGGCGACGGCAGGGCCGGGAAGGTGTACGTGTACACGAGCTTTGGCGCGACGCGCATCATGGACATGCTCGTGGGCGAGCAGCTGCCGCGGATCTGCTAGCGCCAACGCCAACTCAAGAATGCACGCTAGAGAGGCCGCTCCACCGGAGCGGCCTCTGTGTGCCGGGGTTGATTGGTGTAGCACGCGAGCGAAGAACCTTATCGATTCGCCACGGTGTAGTAGGACCAAGCGCCGACGACCTGAGAGCTGCCACGGCCGTGGACTGCACGCATCCGCCACGACCCAGTCGTCTTGAACACGACGCTCGACCAATACGTTCTACCGCTCGCGGTGAGCGACGCCGCGTATCCACTACCTTGGTTGACCCAGTGTCCGCGCACACGCCGCTGCCGAACGATTGTGATCGCGTAGGTGCCGGGCGAACGCGGCGGTACCACGGTGCCGGCCGCCTTCACCCAGCGACGCTTGACGACATTGCCGGAAGACCCAAGGTACGACGACGGGATGATGGGCGGCCCCAGCTTCTGCCCGACAGGTAAGGCCTGCGTCGAACCAATCGCGTAGAACGTGCCGTTGTCCGAGCCGAAGTACACGGTACCGTCGGAGCCGATTGTCGGCGAGGAGAACACTTCTAATCCAACCGAGTACGACCACTTCACCGTCCCGTCGGTCGGGTTCAGCGCCTGGACATCGCCCGCATTGTTGGCGACGTAGACCGTTCCGTCAGCGCCGACCGTCGGACACGCCTCCACTGGTCCGCCCGTGGAGTGCGACCACTTCTCATGACCGGTCGAGCCATCGAGCGCTCGGATGGTACCGTCCGCACAGCCTACGTAGATCGCGCCGTCTGTTCCAATCGCAGCCGCCGTCCAGACTCCGCTGCCAATCGCGTGCGTCCATTTCGCTGTCATGGTCGATGGATCGATCGAGTACACCGTGCCGTTCTCGTCGCCGGCGTACAGAGTTCCGTCGTGCCCAATCGCGGGCGCGTATGGGAAGCCCGCGCTGCCCGTGAACGTGGCCTCGCTCGACCCCGACGCCGGATTGAACGCGAGGATAGCGCCGCCGCCGGTGTAGACAGTGCCAGTCGAACCGATGCTCGGGCTGCCTTGGGTCGACATATGCAACTCACGTGACCACTTGTCGGCGCCCGTGGTGGGGTCGAACGCATACAACGGACCGCCTTCAATCGGGCACAGCACCGTCCCGTCCAAGCCGATGGCCGGCGAGTTGTACGCGAACAAGTCGGCGCTGGTCGACCACTTGACCGATCCGTCGACCGTGTCGAGCGCGTAGAACTTGCCGTCGTAGCAACCCACGTAGAGGTATCCATTCGAACCGATTGAGGGACTCGACCACGTCTGTGCGGGCAACGTGTGGGCCCATATGGTCGAACCGTCCGAAGGGTTCAGCGCCCAAACGACGTTACTTCCACTCGTGACGTAGACCGTCCCGTTCGGGCCGACGGCAGCCGAGCCGCGTGTCGCTGCGCCGGTGACCTTGCTCCACTTCAGATGGTTCGTCTGGGCCCCTATGTACGGGCTCTGCCGAGTGTTCCCGGCGTCGTGCCCAAAGGTCGGCCACGCGCCACCAGCAAGCGTAACCGCCGTTCCCGCGCCGGCTATCGCCGGAGCGAAAAGGACTCCGATGGCGAGGCCACACAGAAGGAATCGGAGTACCACGGATCCTGTTGAGCTGCGCGACACCGCACATCCCCCCTCAAGATGGTGAAATCCGTCGTGCACCGCCTACCCCGATAGTTCAGTTCCCTAACAGACGAGCAAGCCGAAGGTGCACAGAGCCTCACGCGAACCCCCCCCCCCCCCGATGTTCATCCACCGCCGTAGAAGCGGGCCTCGAACGTGCCGCCTACGCGTATTCGGCGTCTACGAAGTTCCAGAGGGTTTGGGGGTCGACATCTGCCAGGCTCGGGACGATGACGTCGGCGAGTGAGAAGTCGCTACCGGCGGTCAGAGGGCCGGGGACCACGACGCAGCGCAGGCCAGCGGCTTTTGCTGCGAGCAGCCCGAAGTTGGAGTCCTCGTAGGCGAGCGCCTCGGTACCGTCGACACCCAGATACAGCAGCGTGCGGAAGTAGACGCTGGGATCGGGCTTGGCTTGCGGCACGTCGTCTCGCGTGCACACGCATTCGAAGCACTCGGCGATGCCGAGGCGCTCGATCTGCCCCTGCACCCACCGCCGCGATGAGCTCGACGCCAGCCCCACTGACAGCCCGAGCGTGCAAGCCTGATCGAGGTGTCGGCCGACGCCAGGCATCATCGGCAGCTCTGCGGCCAACTCCCACTCGCGCTCTCGACGCGCCTCGATCTCCTCGGCGGAAAGCGGGCGGCCGCGGCGCTGTCCGAGGTCCTCCACCGGGTCGAAGGCGGCGCCCCACGTACCGATCGTAGTCTGCCACAGGTCGAGCGGCAGCTCGAAGCCAGCGTGTCGATATGCCTCTTCCCACGACTCCAGCGACGTACGCTCGGTATCGACGATAAGGCCGTCGAGGTCGAAGACGATGGCATTGATCACGAGGCTCCCCTTCCCTCTCAAATACAGCCTACACCGCGCCCCGTCTGGACGCGTCTCGCTGCCTACGTCCCCTGTGACCCGTGCCACACGCCCCTGACATCGAAAACGGCGCCTCACCAGCGCGTTCGGATACAATCTGGAGGATGCAAACCCCTCGAAGGCGCTGCCGGGCGCCCGCGCAATGCGCGGAGGCGCGCCGTGCCCAGTCGGGCATATACCTACTCGGGCCGACCTGCTCGGCTCCTCTGGACTCGAAAGGACTCCCATGGACGCACTCGCGCGCCTCATCGAGCTAGACGCGGTGGCGCGGCTTCGCGCGCACGACGCAACGCTGTTCGGCAAGGCCCACGAGGACGTAGCGCTCGCTTCGAAGAGCCTCGGGTGGACTCGCCTGGCCAAGGGCTCGGCCGACATCCTCGAGCAGGTCGGGCTGCTGGCTCGCGACGTCGTCGCCAGGGGCCTGACTGACGTGGTGCTGCTTGGCATGGGTGGCAGCTCGCTTGCCGCCCTCGTGCTGGGCGACGTGCTCGGAGCGGACAGCGACGTGCGCCTCCATGTGCTCGATACGACCTGCCCTCGCACCATCGACGCGATGGTCGCCGCGCTGGACCCGTCAACGACGGTCTACCTGGTCTCCAGCAAGTCCGGCGGCACGATCGAGCCCAACTCGCTGTACGCGATCTTCCGCGAGGTAGCAGACGGCGCGCTCGGCCATGAGGATGGTGGCCACCGTTTCATCGCGCTCACCGACCCGGGCTCGCCGCTCGAAGCCGCAGCCGCAAGCGGAGGCTTCTGCGCGCTCGTCTCGACTCCCGAGAACGTAGGCGGGCGGTTCTCGGCGTTGACGCCGTTCGGGTTGGTTCCGGCCGAGCTGCTGGGCATCGACACAATCGAACTGATGCGCCGAGCGGCCAACATGGAAGCCGCCTGCGATCTCCCTCCTGCCGAGAATCCCGCCGCGCTGCTGGCCGCATTCATCGCCGACTCGCATGCGACGGGTCGAGACAAACTCACAGTTGTCGCATCCGAGCCGCTTCGCAGCGTCGGGCTGTGGATCGAGCAGCTGGTCGCCGAGTCACTGGGTAAGTCGGGCACCGGAGTCGTGCCCGTGGTGGAGCTCTCCGACGACTTTCCGCTCGGCTACGGTGCCGATCGCGCCGTTGTGGTCGTGCGACTCGAAGGCGACGATCGCCTTGCCGAGTGGACGCCCAAGCTCGCCGAAACAGCACCCGTGCACGAGATCGTGCTGCGCGACGGCTACGACATCGGTGCGCAGTTCTCGCTGTGGGAACACGCGACGGCACTGATGGGGCCGCTGTTCGGGGTCAACCCGTTCGGCCAGCCCAACGTGCAGTCGGCCAAAGACGCGACAAGCGCCGTGCTGTCCGAGCAGCTCACCGCTCCGCAGTCCAACGCTTGCACGCCCGACGGCACCGTGCTCACGTACGCAGGCGGCCTGCCCGCGCCCGACCACGCCGAACCGTCGCTGTCGACCGCGCTCGGACACGCGCTAGCGGCGATTCGTTCGCGCGACTACCTCGCCCTGCTCGTCTACCTGCCAGACGATGAGGCGCTGCTCGCGCCGCTTGTCTCGGCGACGCCAAAGGTCTCGGCGGCGACAGGTGCTGCGGTCACGCTCGAACTGGGGCCGCGCTACCTGCACTCGACCGGCCAGCTGCACAAGGGTGGGCCCAACACCGGCGTCTTCGTGGTCGTGACAACCCGCGACGCGGCCGACGCTCCTGTGCCCGGGCGTCCGTGGGGGCTGCGCACGCTGTTTCGGGCGCAGGCCGAGGGCGACATCGCCACGCTTGTGGCGCACGACCGACGCGTCCTGCACGTCGATCTGGCCGACGCCGGACCCGAGGCCGTCACGCACTTCGCGCACTCGCTGCTCGACGCCGCTGGTATGACCTGGGAGGGGTAGGCTCCAACCCGGGACGCCGCTCGCTGGCGGGGGGGCCGTCGGGTCGTCACACACGCGCGTGATGAAGGAACTTGTTGAGAGGAAGCTGTCGCGTGGGCGTCAATCTAGGGATGCTCGAACGAACCATCCGCGTCGCAATCGGCATCGTCCTGATCGCCATCGGGTTGTTTGTTGTGAGGGGGATTCTCGGCATCGTGGTGGCGCTCGTCGGCGCCTTGCTGATCTTCAGCGGGTCCATCGGATTTTGCCACGTGAAGAAGTTCTTCGGCATCGGGACCTCGAAGCGGACCTAGGCCAGCCCAAGCTGCGGTCGCAAGACGAGGCCGCTCAGCGCACGAGCTTGCCGCGCCACGCCGAAGTGCCCCCTTTGACGCTGTACGCGTGCTCGAATCCCGCTCGCTTCATCATGCTCACAGCAGTCACGCTGCGATGCCCCGACTGGCAGATGACGAAGGTCTCGGCGGACGGATCGAACTTGCCCAGCTTGGAGCCGAGCTGACCCAATGGCACGTTCACGGCAACCTTGACATGGCCGCCGGCAAACTCGTACGGCTCGCGTACGTCAATCAGAACGGTCTTGCCCGCCGCAAGCTTTTCCTCGAGCTCGGCGACGGTAACGGTCTTCACTCCCCATCCGAACATGGTCAACCCCTCGTCTTGGTCGAGTCTTGTGCGGCCAGAGCCGCGATCATTACGGACACTAGCCCCGGCTCTTGGGACCGATCTGCGGCTGAAACTCAACGATTTCAAATGTCGTCTTCACGACGCACTGCGGCCCGAGACATCCCTTCACCGAGCAGTACTTGGCCTCGGAGAGCTCGATGGCTTGGGCGACTGACGCTGGCTTGATTCCCACGCCAGTGACGGTGTACTTGACCTCGATCGTCTCGTAGTAGTGCGGAAATCCATCCAGGAACGGCTCGCCTTTGACCTCAATCTCGAGACCTCGCAGATCTTCACGCTTCTTCTCGAGAATCGAAACGACGTCGATCCCCGTGCAGCCAGCCATGCCGAGCAAGAGCAACTCCACCGGGCGCCAGCCCGTACCCTCACCGCTTCCGTCCGCAGGCGTGTCCATCACGATTCCGTGCTGCTTCGAATCCCATCCCACGAACTGCCGGTTCTGCGTCCAACGAGCCTGAACTACATCCACGTTGACTCCTCCTGGGTTGGCGAAGGGTGCGCACCTAGTGCGGCAAGTACGACTGAGAGCAAGATCGACCCACTACATACGAGTCGTCCACGAACCAGCACAAGCGGCGACGGCTCGCCTCCGACGATCGCATCCAACGCGGCGTCGCGATCGGGGCCAGTCAGACTGTAGAGGTCCATCTCCTCGACAGAGATGGCGCCAAGCCCGCTGTCGGCGAGTTGGTGCTTCAGCCGTGCAACCTGCGCCGAGACGGGCAGGCCACACGTCGCATCGTCGACGGGCGTGGTGCCGAGGATCTGGGCTTCGAGCACGAGTAGCTCGGACAGACCGTCCGAGTAGGGTTGGCTACTCCCACTTCAACTGCAGTCGTCGAGATCGACGACCTTGATGATGGCGTCAGTCACTTGCGTCCTTTGGAAAGCGCGTATGGGTCATGGCACAACATACCCCCACGGGTATCCGGACGCAAGATGGGGCGGTCGGCAGTCGATGTCCCGCATCAAGTTGCCGGGCTTGCACAGCCGCTCCGCTAGATGTGATACATGCTCGCCCATTCGCGAAGTGCCCCTCGGCAGCGCGTGATGTCTGCCAGCGTCTGGGCGTCGAACACGGCTCGAAGCGCATCCTCGGCAGCGTCGAAGACCTCGCGCACGGGCGCCGCGCGTGCGGTGACGAGCTCGGCCCGGCGAAGCGCAGCCATGATCTGCTTGAGCTAGGTCGCGGGGAGCGACTCCGCCACCGAGATGTCGCGACCCAGTGAGGGGCCGCCACCGTGGCGCTCAGCCAGGTAGCTTGCCACCGCAGGCCGTAACTCACTCGTCCCGGGAACTTCACCCGCGCACTGCCAATCCGTCTCGAGTTAGGCTCCGACAGCATAGACGCGGGCCAAACGGCACTAGCGCACGCGCGCTCCCAGGTCGTCGAGCGCCACTATCCGCACCTCGACGTCGCCGTTCGGCCCGAACTCGAGCACGCCGACCGTGCAGCTCGGCTGATTGCGCCGCTGCGTCGCCGAGCCGGGATTGGCCACCAGCACACCATCACGCCACTGAACGCCCGGGATGTGCGAGTGCCCGCGCACGATGATATCGACGCCCGCGGGAATCGGCCCGAGACTGGCCAGGTCGTGGATCACCGCGATGCGCTTGTCAGCAACGACCAGGGATGCGAGAGCGGGCAGATCGAAGCCCGGAATCGGTGCGTCGCAGTTGCCGAGAACCGCAGTGAGTGGTGCGATGGCTCCCAGCTCGTAGAGCACCTGCGGGTCGCCGCCGATGTCGCCGGCGTGCACGATTGCCGCGAGCGGCTCCTCGCGCTCGAGCGCAGCTATCGCGCGCGGGTCGAGCCAGCCGTGCGTATCCGAGATCAGCCCAACCCGAGTCACGCTCCCTGACGCTGGCGCGCGGACATTTCGCGCGGGGGTCTCGGCGGGCATCGGACTAGAGGCCCAATGCTTTCTTGAGCGCGGGGACACGACGGCGCGAAACAGGGATCTGTGTGCTGGCGTCGTCGGAGAGGGTGAGCAGCAGCGTGCCGCCGTACATCGGAACGACCTCTTTGACGCGCGAAAGGTTGACCAGGTAGCGGCGGTGGATGCGGAAGAAGCCGACCGGCATCAGCTTGGTTTCGAGCTGAGCGAGTGAGATCGTCGAGAGGTAACGGTCGGCCGCGGTGTACAGGTAGCTGTAGTCGTCCTTGGCCATCACATAGAGGATGTCGACAACGTTGACCAGCAGCTTCTTGCCGGCCTTCTCTACCGGGATGCGCTCGATGCGGGCGGGGGCCTGCTCGGCGACCGGCTCGATGCGAGCGAGCGCCTGCCCGAGACGGTCGATCTCCACGGGCTTGACCAGGTAGTCGGTCGCGCGGACCTCAAACGCCTTGACCGCGTGCTCACTGTGGGCGGTGACGAAGATGATCGCCGGTGGGTGCGTCAGGCCCGAGAGCACCTCGGCGAGCTGCACGCCGGTAAGGCCAGGCATCTGGATGTCGAGGAAGATGACGTCATACGGGATCGCCTTGATGAGCTGCAGGGCTTCGACGGCGTTGCTTGCCTCGCCGACAACCTCGACGCCGCCGCACTCGCCCAGCAGGTAGCGCAACTCCGAACGCGCTGGAGCCTCGTCGTCGACAACGAGAGCCTTGAGCATGCGAAACCTCTTCTCAGAGTTCGGGCGCTACGTGCGCGAGGACAAGCGTGACTTGCGTTCCCTGGCCCTCGGTACTCTCGACGTGGACCCCCGACCCCGGCCCGAAATGCCCTTTCAGTCTATCGTCAACGTTCTTGAGCGCAATCCCGAGCCCTTTGCCGAATCCGGGTTCCAGCACGTGAGGCAGCCGATCGGGCGAGATTCCCACGCCGTCGTCGGTCACCATGATGCACACCGCCTCGTCCCCGCAGTGTGCCGAGGACAGCCTCACCGTCAGCGGACCGTCCTCACGCATCCCGTGCGCAATCGCGTTCTCGACCAGTGGCTGGACGATGAACGACGGCACGGGGATGTTCAGCATGTCGGCCTCGACGGCGTCTTGAACGACGATGCGGTCGCCAAAGCGTGCCAGCTCGAAGTTCAGGTATCGGTGCGTCTGCGCAAGCTCGGTGCCGAGCGGGATGAGCTTCTCACCGGCCTCCAGCGTACGGCGGTAGAACGCTGCGAACTCGCGCAGGAGCTCGCGCGCTCGCGTGGGGTCGGTTCGAATGAGCGAGGCGATCGTGTTGATGGTGTTGAAGAGGAAGTGGGGGTTGATCTGCGCCTGGAGCGCCTTGAGCTCCATGCGGGTGGCGAGCTCTGTCTGCCGCTCCAACTCCGAGAGTTCGAGTTGTGTGGACAGCACCTGCGCCAAGCCCTCGACCATCGCCGCCTGCGTTTCGTTGAGCAGTCGAGGACTCGTGTAGTAGAACTTCAGCGTGCCAGCGGCACGCCCGCGCATCTCCAGCGGGACGACGATTGCTGCCCGCAAAGCGCAGTCCTTGCGGGGGCAGCCGATCTCCTCACGTGTGGCGAGCGTCCGCGGCTCGTTGCTCTCAAGCGCTTCGTGCGTCGCCCTCGTGATGATGGGACCGCCGACCTCGTGGTGGTCCTCCCCGGTGCCCGCGAAGCCGAGCACCCGGTCCGTGTCCGTGATTGCGACGGCCGCCGCCTCGCTGGCCTGCAGGATGATGCGGCACACCGCCTGAGCGCTCTCTTCGGTAAGGCCTTGGCGCATGTAGGACAGAGCCTCGTTGGCGACTCGAAGGATCTTGTGCGACTGCAGCGCGCGAACGTGGTCGGGGCGCGTGGCGAAGCGCGCCCACACGAGCGCGACGGCGATGGTGACGATTCCGCCCATGCCGGCCAAAGCGACCCAGCGCGAGACATCGGGGGCGGCGAGGCCGAACGCTGTGACGAGCGAGAGCACCACGAGCGCGCTGGCAATCGCAAGGTCGATCAGTGCGCTGCGGTTCTCGCTCTTCAACTAACGGCTCTTCCTCACGTAACGTCCTTAATGGCGAATGCGTAGCGCTCGGGAATCTCGGTCAGCCCCGCTCGTGTGTACAGCCGACGCGACGCCTTGTTGTCAGCCTGCGTGCACAGCGAGAACGTCACCGCTCCCTGCCAAACCGCCCATCTGGCTACCTCGAACAGCATCGCACTGCCGATGCCCGCCCGACGCGCCTGCGGTGCCGTGGCCAGCCGAGATAGCGTTGCCGCTCCCCTGCTCACGGTGGCCAGAGTATAGCCGATGATTGCTCCCCCGCTGGCCTCGGCGACGGTGAGTCGCTCGGCGCCGAGAAAGCCAAGCAGGTCCTCGCGGTTCCAGCGCCAGAACTCGTCGAAGCTCTCCGAGTCGAGCGCGGTCACGGCCTCGATGTCGTCCGCCGTGCCCTCGCGAATCGTCACGCCCTGAGGTGGATGCGCCGGCAGCACTAGCTCGGGATGCCCCTGGATGGCGACGATCCGCTGCTTCACCCGCATCCCGGCGGTGCGGTACGGGCTCAAGAACATCTCTGGGAGCAGCGGAGAGAGCACGCGGCCGAAGCCGTGCTCGGCGGCCCGATCGGTGGCGTCGCGGACGAACTCCGGGATGTCGCGCTCGTCTGCCCACACGCCCCGAATCGCAAGCACATCGAGGTGTTTCTTCCAGCGGCCGAGCAGCGCCGCCTCGCCGCGTTCCGTGACGCGGGCCTGCCAGGGCGCCGCGCCGCAGTATGCGAGGAACGCGTCGGAGGTCGCGAACAGATGCTCCGCCGAGACGGCCGGCCACAGCCCTTCGCACTCGTCGGGGGTCGCCGTCCGGATCTCCGAGATCATCTCGGCAGCCAGCCCATTTCGGCACCGGCGAGCCAGCCGCCAACCACGACCAGCATGACCGCGAAGGCGATGCGAGTGGCGCGGTCGCTCGACCCGAGTGTGAAGCGCGAACCGAGCCAGGCGCCGGGGATGACGCCGACGGCCAGCGCCGCGGCCAGCCACCAGTCGATGTGGCCCAGCAGCGCGTGAGTGATTGTGCCCGGCACCGCGAGAATCGCGATGGCCATGAGAGAGGTGCCGATCGCCTTCTTGATGTCGAAGTGCAGCCAGCGCGTGAGCATGGGCACGAGCACGAAGCCGCCGCCCAATCCGAGGAAGCCCGAGTAGAACCCCGTCAGCCCACCGATGATAGCCAGCTTCCACAGCGGCGCGGGCTGGCTTGCAGGGGCGGAAGGGAGCGGCGCGGTCAACCTGGCCATGCCGTACGACGCTGCGCGCGCGTGAGCCGCGGCGGTATGGTCGGCTGCGGGAGGTTCGCTCGGCGCGAACGCATCGCGCTCCTCGGCGGCCTCGAGGCCCAGACGCGGCGGGCGGATGACCTGCAGAATCATATCGGCGGCTGTGTAGAGAATCAGCGCGGCGGTGGCCAGCAACACGATCGTGCCGCTGTCGGCGTGAAAAAGCGCCCCGACGTACTGCGTCGACAGAGCGCCGAGTACCGCGAACGCGGAGCCGAAGATTCCGCACCAGACTCCCACGCGCACGCTGAGCGAGCCGCGGCGCAGGTAGTTCAGCGAGCCGGTGATCGCACTGGGGATGATGACCGGCAGCGGCGTGCCCACCGCCACGAGCGCCGGCGCACCGAGGAGCAGGCGAATTCCGGGAGTAGTGATGATGCCGCCGCCGATGCCGAACGCACCCGAGAGCACGCCCGAAACCAGCCCGATGCACAACGTCGTGAGCAGCTGCCTCACCGTACCGACTCCCTGGAAACCCTCACGGTCCCTCGCGCGCGCTTAGGCGGGGGGGACGATCGGGAAGCGGCCCGTGATCGCCGTGCGGTCGACTCGGCGCTCGCCGGAGAACAGCGACTTGAGCGCGACGTCGTCCCACAGCATGTCGATCATGATCGGCCAGCGACGCTGGAACTCGAAGTAGTTCTGGCAGTTGTCGCGAGCGTAGAGCGCAGCCTCGTTGAGCACGTGCGTGGCGACTTGGAAGTACAGGCCCCGCTCCGAGCTGGTCAGCGCGCGCAGGAAGGCGGTGACGGCGGCGCGCCAGCCCACCGACGAGTCGAGAAACGGCCCGGGGTAGGGCGCCATCGACTTGGGCGTGACTTGGCGCAGGTCGACCTGCGACTTCGCGAACTCGATCTTGCGCTGTTCGTAGACGAAGCGATATGCGTCCTGGCGAAAGCGAATCGCCTCGCTGATAGACTCCGGCGGAAGGTGGACGATCGACCACTCGTCGTCGAGGTAGACGCCGCCGCCGTGCATCCGGGCGCTGATGATGTAGTCGTCATCCTCGCCGCGGAGCACCCACGGGTCGAACGAGACGTTGGCGTACATGTCGCGGTGTAGCACCATGCAGCCGCCGAACGCGATCGTGGTCGGCTTGATGCGCGGCTTCTGCGGAATGAGCGAGAGCGCGGCGCTGTACGCCTCTTTGCGGCGCCAGAACATGTCGGTCCAGTGTGTGTCGATGTCGACCTGGTAGCGACCGTGCTGGTCGGTGTAGTAGCCGGTCTTGGCGAGCAGCGGCGTGCCGTCCTCGAACTTGCGACCGAGGCCGTACATGGCGCGCTGGAGGAAGTCGGGAGTGGTGACGATCTCGTCGTCATCGATGAAGACGACCGCCTCGTGGCCGAGAACTGCGGCGGCCATCAGGCCGACGTTGCGCACGGCACCGTAGCCGTTGAGCGTGACGCCATCGAGCATGTCGGCGAACTCAAGCTGCTCGAGCCGACGGTGCAGGCTTCCCAGCTCGGCGGGGCCGAAGACGAACGCGTCGATGTCGGGGAAGTCATCGACGATCTCGCGCACGCGATCCTCGGCGCGGTGCTCGATGGACTCGTCGGTGGTGGCAACGATGATAACGACCTTGCCCAACCCCTCGACGTGCTGCAACGAGCGCAAGCAGTCAGGGAGCGTGCCATCGGAGTCGATGGGGGTCGGATGGTCGTAGACGGTGGTGAGGTCGTTGACTGGAGCGATGTTCTTGCGCCCGCGCTTGGTCTGCGGCTTCGTCCAGAAGGTCGGGATGATGACGACTGGTTCCACGAGTGAAGACGCTCCCCTTGTAGGCGACAATGCAAGAGCCCATACGATGGGCCCGCTACATGATACCGCTACACGCCGACAAGGTCGCGCAAAGCGTTCAGCCCGTCGCGCCGGAGCAGCCTTCCATGCGGATCCCCAAGTCAACGCCGCAGTGCTTGCAGTGCCCATCGGCGGTTAGCGCGTCGATCTGGGTCGCGTACCCGACCCGGTCGAGAACCAGCGAGCCGCACTCGGGGCAGATCGTGTCTTCCCCACCTGGGACGGCGACGTTGCCCAGGTAGACGAAGCGTAGCCCCTCCTCGCGCCCGATCGCTCGGGCTCGCTCGAGCGTGGCGACCGGCGTGGCGGGCAGATCGGCAAACTCGAGGTATGGGATGAACCGCGTGACGTGCCAGGGGGTCTCGGCACCGAGGTCGCTGGCGATCCATCGCGCCATCGCGCGCAGCTCGTCGTCGGAGTCGTTGATGGTCGGGACGATGTTGGTGACGCACTCGACGTGCATGCCCAACACGTGCTTGGCGCGCACCGCCATCTCGCGAACGGCCTCGGGGTGGCTCACCTTGCACAGCCGCCGAAACGCATCCTCGCCGAAGCCCTTGATGTCGACGCGCCACACGTCTGTGACCTCGGCAAACAGGTCGATGCCCGCCTTGGTCACGTAGCCGTTGGTAACCATGACCACGAACAGGCCCGCCTTCTTGGCCAGTCGACCGACGTCGAGGACCCACTCAAGCCAGATGATCGGCTCGTTGTAGGTGAACGCAACTCCCTGCGCGCCCGCGTCCATCGCGACACGCACGGCTTCCGAGGGAGCGAGCTCGTACAACTCGACCGTGCCGTCGTCGCCCTTGGGTCGCGAGATCTGCCAGTTCTGACAGTGCCCGCAGCGCATCGTGCACCCCACCGAGCCAAACGACATGACCTTTGAGCCGGGGCAGAAGTGGAAGACCGGTTTCTTCTCGATGGGATCGAGCACCGCCGAGCTCACCAGCCCGTAGGTGAACGCCCGCAGCTTCCCGCCTTGCACGCCGCGCGCACCGCACACACCTCGAGCCCCCTCGGCGATCAGGCACGCGTGGGGACACAGGCCGCACCGGATGCGGTCGCCTTCGGGGGAGCCCAGCAGTGCGTCATGCATCGCGTCCTCCTCGCTGGAATGGGGTTCCATCCACAAGGAGTGCATACCCGCGCGCATCGGGGCTGGCGCACAGCCGCGCCGGCGGTAGGAGGACGGCGCTAGCCGACAGCAAGCTCCACACGGTCGCGGCCGCTGTGCTTGGCGCGGTAGAGCGCGGCGTCGGCCGCCTCGAGAAGCGCCATCGGCCCCTCATGCGTGACGCTGTACGACGCTACCCCCAGCGACGCGCGAATCACCAGCGAGTGACCGGCCGTCGTAGTCAAGTGCAGCCCCTGCATCTCCGAGCGGATCTACTCGGCGACGACCCAGGCCTCGGTCTTGGTGGTGCCGGGGAGGATGATGGCGAACTCGTCGCCGCCGTAACGTGCCGGGATGTCGCTGACTCGCAGGGAATCGTGCAGCAGCACTCCAACGGCCGTGAGAACCTCGTCGCCGGACACGTGCCCGAAGCGGTCGTTGATCTCCTTGAAGCGATCCAGGTCGATCATGATCAACGACAGCGGCTCGGAGTAGCGAGCACTGCGGCCAACTTCCTCGGCGAAGCGCTGATCGAAGAGGCGGCGGTTGCCCAGCGTGGTCAGCGTATCGACCAGCGCGCTGCGCATCAGGTCATTGCGCTCGCGCTCCATGAGCTTGCGCTGCAACGGGAAGCACAGGTCCCATGACGAGTGGCCGAGGCAGATTGCCGCGGCGTGTTCGACACAGGTCGAGTAGCCGCACGCGCCGCAGTCGATCGTCTCGGCGCGGCTGGCGAACTCGCCGGCGGCGAGCACGCCGTCGATCTCCTCGGCGGTGGGAACTCGCGATAGGGCAGGCTGCGGCTCGAACGAGCGCCACAGGTCGATTGCGGGCATCGCGCTGAGGAACGACCGGCTGTCCACGGCGGGAGGCGGCTGATGCTCGCGGTCGGCGGCCACGATGTTGCGCTTGGCGAACACCGACAGCTCCGCGGTGACCGCGGGACCGTCGACGCATCCCTCGCAGCTCAGCATGTCGACGAGATGCGGTGCTGTCTCTCCGCGTATGATGCCCGCGAGAAGCCTGTCGATGTCTTCTAGTCCGCGCACGGTTGCGAGGTCGGTCGCGGTGGGGTCGCGCTCGACGATCGCCCGCCGAGGATAGCCGTCGGTCAGCGAAAGCTGCTTGGCCGCTTGCGGTCGGCGGCTAGCCGGACGCTTGAGGTTCGGGGCCGCCGAGACGAGCGAGCGTTCGGCCATGAGCGCCTTAAGTTCGTCAAAGCCGATAGCGACGTCTACCGCACCGCCGAAACCGGGATCGGAGATCTCGTTCTTGCGAGCCCAACAGGGCGACACATAGACGACGGCGACGTCGTCGGAGTAGATCGACTTCACGAGCCGCGCCTGCGCTACGTACGGCGGCACGATCGGCACCAGAGTGTCGACGAGCTGCGGGTAGAAACGCTTGACCCACCCAACCGCAACCGGGCACGTCGAGCGCAGCTTGGGCAGCGTCGAGAGCGAGCGAGCGTGTACCTGCTCGTAAGCCGCTGCGACCAGCTCCTCTCCGAGCACCGTCGTCTCAACGGCGATGAACCCCAGTGCCTCCAGCAACCGCTCGACCTCAAGCGGGGTGGCCGGATGGAGCGCAGCAACGTACTCGCTGGCCAACACGATCACGACGGGCCGATCGCTCGCGAGAAGCGCGCGCACGCGCGGCAGGTCATCGCGAACTGAGAAGCCGGCGTTCCCGCAATGAGTGACGCACAGCCCGCAGTCCACGCAGCGCTCCTGCAGGATCTTGGGAGCACCGTCGACCACCGCAATTGCGCGTGCGGGGCAGTGACGTGCACAGCCCCAGCATTGGATGCAGTCGTCACCGTCTCGGCAGATCAGAAGGCTTTCGGGCGCGCCGAAAGTCGGCCGCTCTTGCGACTGACCTCCAGACTCAATCTGCGCCACGCGTGCCCCCTGAACACCGACACGGTCACTTGCCGAGCAACCCCACGATTCCCGTCCTTCGCAATGCCAGTAGCAATGGCAGGCCGAGCCCGTACACGACCGCTGCTTCGCCGATCCCAATCGTGGCGACGCAGACCAAGTACAAAGGGAGCCAGGCACCCGTCAATGATACGCCCAGCCCCGGTAACGCCGATAGCCCGAACGCTCTTAGGAGTATCGGCAAATAGGCAGCGACAATAAGCGCGTTTGCCACCACTGGACCCAGCAATGCAAGCGCTGTCCGGGTGCGAAAACGCCAGGTCCACGCCGCGCCGAGCAGGGTGCCAAGCGACCCGAGTACGACGTCGAGCAGTGAGAGCGGCCAGATTGCCTGCGGGTTGAATAGGTTCGCGACCACCGAGCCGATCGCAAGCCCAGGGATGGCGGCCGGGGTGAACAGCGCGAGCACGGTCGCCGCCTCGCTGATGCGGAACTGAATGGGTCCCCAAGCGAGCACGCCACCGAAGGCGAGCGTGAGCCACGTGAGACTCCCGTAGACTGCGGCGATGACTCCGGCTTGAGCGATGAAGCGAGTTCTAGACACAGTGGGCCTCTCATCCAGATCGCTGGAGGCTCCTCGGCTGTGCCCGGGGAGGTGCGAACGCTGCGAATTGTGCCACATGCGAGCCGTACGCGCAGCCCGCGTGCGCCTCGGGCGCGACCGCTCGCGGGGACGCCGTGTTCAAACATACTCGAAGGCCCGCCACTGGCGGACCTTCTGCGTGACTGCGCGCGGCACCCCCGCCACGCGTTCGCACCCGAGACGCTCGCTTCCAACTACGCGGGCAGCTCCTGACGCCCCTTCGCGGCTGCCGGCGCGAGCAGCCCGGTGCCGCCGGCGAGTGCTTGTGTGTCGAGCGCCTCGAAAAGTGCGGCGACGACCAGCGGGTCGAACTGCGTACCGGCACCCGACATCATCTCGTTGCGCGCTGCGGCGATCGACAGCCGTTTGCGGTACGACCGCTGCGTGGTCATGGCATCGAACGAGTCGGCGACAGCCAGAATGCGCGCGAGTAGCGGGATCTCGTCGGCGTGCAACCCGCTCGGGTAGCCAGAGCCATCCCAACGCTCGTGGTGGTGCAAGATGACCGGCGTGAGCGACTTGAGGAACTCGATCTGGTCGACGATGCTCGCGCCAAGCTCGGCGTGGGCTCGGACTGTCTGCAACTCGTCGGCCGAGAGTTTCGAGGGTTTGAGCAGCAACTCGGATGGCAGCCCGGTCTTGCCGATGTCGTGCAACAGCCCTGCGAAGCGCAGCTGCTCAACATCCTCGAACGGCAGCCCCAACTCCTCGCCGATCATCATTGAGTACTCCATGACACGACTCGAGTGGCCGGCGGGCATGTGCTCGCCTGCGTCGAGCGTGGCCGAGAGCGCCGCGATGGTCTTCGCATAGTCGTCGCGAATGCGGGTGAACAGCGCGACGCGCCCAAAAGCCGCTCCTGCGTGTGCCGCGATGCCGGCCAGGAGCGCTCGGTCGGCCGCCTTGTAGCGTCCTCCGTCTGCGCGCGCCACGAACAGGTAGCCCATCACAAGATCGCCGTGCTCGAGTTCGACCGCGGCCAATGCCCACTCGTCGCGTTCCTCGGCGCGAACGCACACCTCGCCGCGATGCGTGACCCGCCGCATGCTGCCGAAAGGCTGCGCAACCGTGTCTCGGCCGGCCACTTCGCTCAGAACGTGCTCGATCTCGGCCGTGGTGACGTCGCCACAGATGACAACGTCGGCGTGGTCACGCCCCCAACTGGAGAGCACCACACCGGCGATCTGATACTCGAAAGCCTTGTCCAGCACGCTGGACACCAGCTTGGTGACCGCGTCCATGTCGCTTGCCCCGCCGAGAGCGGCCGCAAGCTCGTTGAGCTGCGCGTAGCCGGCCATCGCGCGCTCGACCTGCGCACGCTCGTCCTCGCGCTCGAGCGCGATGGCGATGAAGCGCCCGAAGCGGTCCAGACGCGCCACACGCTCGGGATCGACCGGCAGCTGCGACGCGGGAAGCCGCACCTCGAGCACGCCCAACACGCGATCGCCCATCAGCAAGGGCAGCGCGAGCACGCCGGTGGCGCCTCCGCGACCGCTGCGAGCGACAACCGTGCGGTGCGAGCTGGCGGCTCGGCCAGATGCCGTGTCGTCGCGCGGAATCAGTGCGCCGAGAGCCCCGCGCCATCCGGTGGTATGCGCGACGACCTCGAAGAAGCCGCCGGTCGGCCGCAGCACGGCACCGGAGTCGCCGCCCACAAGCGAGACCGCCTCCTCGGCGATCCCGCCGAGCGATGTGGCGTCGAGATGCTCGGTGGTGACGACCTGCTGGCCGGCGGTAACAAAGAGTCGCAGCTCCTCGACGCGCTCGGCCGACGAGAGCCGCTCGGCCGTGGCGTCTACAACCGTGCGAGCGCAGGCCATCGCTACCTGGAGGTAGCCCTCGGCCTCAGCGCGCGGCACGACGGTGATCGACTTGACGGCCAGGCGGACGGAGTCCTCGCGAACGCCCTTGGCCGAGATGAGTTCCCAGAGTCGCCGGCGGTCGCGCGTCGATGTGACGAACCCGCCGACAACCACGTGGGCGATGGGTGTGCCGTTGCGCAGAACCGGCGCGATGAGTGTGGGCAGGCCGGCTCGGCACATAACGCGTGCGGGACCCGAATCGGCGCTTGGCGGGGTATCGAAGCAGTTCAGGGGGCTTGGGGCCTCAATGTCGGTGACGAGATGGCAGTGTGCGCATCGCGAAACCCCGGCGAGAAGCTCGCACGACCCGAAGTCCATCACGCTGACGGTGACCCCAGTCGCTTGGAACAGAGAGTCAGCAGCAGAACGCCACTCAGGCGTCGAGAAAGCTTCCTTTGCAATGTTGCGATCGTCCGCTGGCACTCGATGCCCCCCGTTGCAGTGACTCCAACGGTTGGTTTATCGGTATTCCCGGACCGCGACTTAAGAGCAAAGCGTGATGGGGGTCACAGGCGTCCGCGGGGAACCCTCACGTCGAACGTCGTGCCCTTGTCGACTTCGCTCGAGACTTCGATCGTGCCGCCCATGCTGTCGACGATGCTCTTGCAGATGGCGAGCCCCAAGCCGAAGCCGCCCTCGCCTGCTGCGCGCGAGGCTTCGCTGCGGAAGAAGCGGTCGAAGATGCGGGGCAGGTCCTCGGGCGGAATGCCCTGACCTGAGTCCGATATCTCCAGCTCGATCATGTCGCGCCGTCGCCTCGTGGAGACGACGATCTTTCCACGAGCAGGCGTGTACTTGGCCGCGTTGTCCAGCAGAATCGAGACGACGTCCTCGAAGCGATCGGGGTCGCCGCTCATGACCAACGGCTCCTCGTCTTCCGGCCCCACGAAGTCGAGATCCTTGTCCATCCAACGGCTTGCAGTCGCGGCCAGACGGTCGCGTACCAGAGCGTTGACCTCGAACTTCTCGGTCTTGAGCACGAGCCCTTGGTCGGCATGGAGCAGGTTGAGCAAGTCACCCGTCAACCTCGCCATCCGCCGAGACTCGCGGTCGATAGCGTCGACGGCTTCGTCGCGCACCTTGGGGTCCTCGGCGCCCCACGCTCGCAGGATGCTGGTGTAGCCGCGAATTCCGGCCACAGGCGTCGCCAGCTCGTGGCTCGCGTCGGCGACAAAGCGTGCCTGGGCCTGGCTGCGCCGCTGCAGGCGCTCGATAAGTCGGTTGATGGACTGTGCGAGTGAGCTGATCTCGTTGCTGCCGTTCTCAGGCAGACGCGCATCCAGTTGACCCGCCTCGATGGAGTCGGCGGCCTTGCGAAGGTTCGCAACCAGATTGAGCACCCACGTCATCGACGTCTGCATCAGCAGCACCATGATCAGCGTTGCTGAGAGTGCGAGCGCCGTCATCGGCGCACGAACGGCGTCGATCACGCGCTCCTCGTTGGTCGGGCGATACGTGACGTCGAGGATCGCGGTCGAGCCGTCCGGCATCTTGACCGGTATGTGCATCACACGAACGGGGAGTTGGGCTTTGCGCGCCAATCCAGAGATGAGGCTGCCAGCGCGGCCTGTCGAGATCGTAGGCTGGTTGGTGGAGATGGCCTCTTGCCGCGCCTCGTCTTGGGAGGGCCACACGGCCTCGGGGCTGGAGGCCCAGATTTGCTTGCCGGTAGCGTCGTAGAGCGCGTACTCCGCCTCGCCGAGGCCAGGCCGGTTGAGTAGCGACGTCAGCTCGGTGCGCAGCGTCTGGTAGGCGAAGCGTCCCCTCTGGTCGCCCGAGAAGCCTTGCGAACCAGCCGAGACAAGCGTCTCGCTCACGGCATCACGCAGTATCGTCGCGGCGCTGGCCGCGACACGCTGGGTCGTGCCCTGAGCGACGCCCTGCATTCCATCGGCGACGATGACGTAGGTCGTGATCGAGATACCCCCGACAACGGCCAGCGCGAACAACACGGAGACGATGAGCAGCCAGAACCGCAGAGACGAGCGAGAACCCATCAGCTTCTCGCGAAGAAGTAGCCCACACCGCGAATCGTGCGAATGACTTGGTTGTTCTCGTCACCAATCTTGTTGCGCAAGTGGCAGACGAAGACTTCGATGACGTTGCTGTCGGTCTCGTGCTGTCCGCCCCACACCTTCTCGAGAATCTCGTCTCGGCTGATAACCCGGCCGGCGTTGGTGACCATGTACTCGAGTAGGTCGTACTCCTTGGCGGTGAAGTTGACCGGCTCCCCGCCCACGAAGACGCTGCGCGACGCCGGGTCGATCTCGACGTTGGCGGCTTGATACGTGTCGCCACCGCGGTCGTGCTCGGTGCGCTTGAGCAGCGCGCGGACCCGCGAGAGCAGCTCGGGGATCTCAAACGGCTTGCGCAGGTAGTCGTCGGCGCCGGCATCGAAGCCGCGCACCACGTCCTGCGTCTCCGAGCGCGCCGTCAGCATGAGGATCGGCATGTTCATGCCGCGGGCGCGCACCGTCGTCGCGACCTCCACACCGTCGGCACCCGGAAGCATGATGTCGAGGAGGATAAGGTCGGGCGACAGCTCGTCAACCACGTCAAGTGCGCACTCGCCGTCGGTGCACCGCGTGACCTCGTAGCCGGCGTGAGCCAACTCGAGTTCGACGAACCGTCCGATCGTAGGGTCATCTTCGACGATGAGGATCTTGGCTCCGTCTGACATGCTCCGCCTCCCAAGGTGGCCTAGCTCCGTCGCACTTCCAAACCTCTACTTGCCGAGCAGCAACTCTGCGATCTGTACTGCATTTAGTGCCGCGCCCTTGCGCAGTTGGTCGGCGACACACCAGAACGACACGCCGTAGGGCACGCTGTCGTCTCGGCGAAGGCGGCCTATGTAGACGTCGTCGGTGCCCTCGAGCAGCGCGGGCATCGGGTAGGTCTTGCTCTGCGGGTCGTCCATCATGGTGATGCCGGGGGCGTCGCCGAGTACCTCCATGACGGCGCCGAGGAACGCCGGCTCGGCGAACTCGACGTTGATCGACTCGGAGTGGCAACGCAGCACCGGAACGCGTACGCACGTGGCCGAGATCGCAATCTCGGGCAGATGCATGATCTTCTTGGTCTCGACGACCATCTTCCACTCTTCTTTGGTGGAGCCATCGGGCATGAAGACATCGATGTGCGGGATGCAGTTAAAGGCGATGCGGTGTGCGAAGTTCTCGACGTGCAGCTCCTGGCCCATGAGGAAGTCGCGCGACTGCGAGTACAGCTCCTCCATCGCCGCGGCGCCCGCGCCCGACGTCGCTTGGTAGGTCGAGACAACCACCCGCTTGATCTGCGAGAGATCGTCGAGTGGCTTGAGCGCCACGACCATCTGGATCGTCGAGCAGTTGGGGTTGGCGATCACGCCCGAGTGCCACTCGATGTCCTCCGGGTTGACCTCGGGAACCACCAACGGCACGTCGTCGTCCATGCGAAACGCCGACGAGTTGTCGATCATGACGCAACCCGCGCCCACCACAGCGTCGCGGAGCTCCTTGCTCACGCTCCCACCCGCCGAGAACAGCGCGATGTCGACGCCGTCAAAGCTTGCTGGCGTCATCTCTTCGACCGTCAGCTCGCCGTCGGCGTAGGGCAGCTTCTTGCCAGCCGAGCGCGAGCTGGCCAGCGCGATGACGCGCGAGGCCGGGAAGTTGCGCTGCTCGAGAACGAGTAGCATCTCGCGGCCAACCGCGCCCGTGGCCCCGGCCACGGCGACGACGGGGTTGGCAGGTAGTTTCTTGCTCCAAGCCATTACTGCTCGCCTCCAGCGGCGGGAGAGATCTCGGAAGTGATCTCCTCGTTGGACAGCCCAAACGCACCGTGGAGCGCGAGGACCGCATCGGTAACCTGACTCGCGCTGATCACGCAGCTGATGCGGATCGGCGACGTCGAGATTAGGTCGATGTTCACGCCAGAGTCGGCGAGCGTGGAGAACATCTTCGCGGCCACGCCAGGGTGCGTCTTCATGCCCGCGCCCACCAACGAGACTTTGGCGATCGACTCGTCGACCGAGAACTCGCGTGCGCCCAGCTTTGCGACGATGTCGGCCACGGCGCGGCGCGCACGGACCAGGTCGTCCTTAGGCACGGTAAACGAGATGTCGGTCGTGCCATCCTCCGAGACGTTCTGGATGATCATGTCGACGTTGACGTTGCTCTCGGCCATCGCCGAGAACACCTGCGCCGCCACGCCGGGCATGTCGGGGACGTCTTTGATCGTGACTTTGGCCTCCGAGGTGTCGTGCGTGACGCCGGAGATAATGGCCTGTTCCATGGTCTCGTCGGCCTCCTTGACGATGGTGCCGGGCGTGTCGTTGAAGCTGGAACGGCAGTGGATGACCACGCCGTGGTTGCGTGCGAACTCGACCGAGCGCATCTGCAAGACGCCGGCGCCGCTCGCGGCCATCTCGAGCATCTCCTCGTAGGAGAGCACGTCGATCTTGCGGGCGTCCGCAACGATGCGCGGGTCGGCCGTGTAGACGCCGTCGACGTCGGTGTAGATCTCGCAGACATCGGCGCCGATGCCGGCCGCTACTGCCACGGCGGTAGTGTCCGAGCCGCCTCGGCCAAGGGTTGTGATCGTGCCGTCCTCGGTCATGCCTTGGAAGCCTGCGACGATGACGATCTTGCCCTCGGCGATCGCCTCCC
>JARLGT010000085.1 GCA_031292615.1 Coriobacteriia bacterium
CGACCGCGACCTTCTTGCCCAGCATCTTGCGCGACGTGGTGCGCAGCATGGTGAGCGCTGCGGGGTTGACGTAGGTGACGGTGTCGTCGGGCGCGAGCAGCACCAGGCCGTCGGCCGTGGCGGCGAGAACGGCGCGGTTGGCGTCGCGCTCCTCGGCAAGCTGCGTCTCATCGCGCAGTGAGACGAGCACGGAGACCTCGGCGCCGCGCGTGCGCGACGTGTGGCCGGACAGGCTCAGCTCGCCGTGCTGGAACGCGAAGCGCCCCGCCGAGTGTGTGCCGCCCGCAAGCGCGCGCTTGACCCGAGACTCGAGCTCCGGGATCCCAAGCGCCGAGACGCCAGCGCCGAGCAGCTGCCCTGACGTGCGGTTGAGTAGCTCCAGCGCAGCAGTGTTCGCGAACTGGACGAGCCCAGCCGAGTCGAATGCAAGCAAGCCCTCATCGGACGCCTCGAGAAGCGCTGAGAGCGTCGATGCCGAGCACGTGACCGAAGTTCGGCTTGCCATGACGTCCACCCCGTCTTTTTGCGACAGACCACCGATTACCTGCTTCGCTATCGGCGGCTGGTTCCCTGCGTGCGGATTGATCGACGCTCTCGTCCTCACGCCCTGTTCACCGGGTTACACTGCACCTAGTCCCTTCGCTTCCATGAGGAAACGCATGCCGCATCAGACTCCAGACTCCTTCGCCTGCCACGAGCAGCTGCGCGACGGCCTGCTCGAGGCACTCGAGGCCATGTCGCCCGAGGAACGAGGCGGCCGTCCTGCGCGCGCGATCACTGACTGGCTCCTGGACTCCGCCGGCGAGGGACTCACCGAGACGCGATTGCTGTTAGGCGACCGCATCAACGAGCTCGAGCCACACCTCTCGGTCATCGAGGCGTTCCAGGAGATCGCACGCCGCCTCTGGTACATCGGGCGCGTGCACGCCGCCGATCGGACGCTGGACTGGGATACGCGGCTGCTCTGGGACGTGACCTCGGCGATCGTGCGCGACCTGCACGAAACCACGCGCGCCGTGGTGCTGCTCACGTCGCAAGGCATGGACGCGCCAACCAAGGTCCTGCTGCGCCACGCGATGGAGCTCTACGGTCGCGAGATCGTGGTCCTGCGCGACCCCAAGGAGCAGCGCATATTCCTCTCCGAGCTTCAGCGACTCCGCGACTTCCAAAACGCCCCCGCCGAGGAGCTCGACGCGAACTCGGCGTATCGCGCAACCGGCCTCGTGGGCGGCGCGCTGATGGACCGGCTCGCGCACCTCGAGGAGAACCTCGACGAGACCAGCCTCCCCAGCCCCATGCGGGCGCAGCACACGGCGGCGGTCCTGCGCGACCTGTACGCGTACTTCTCCAACCTCACGCATGGTGGACCCGAGCTGGTCGACGACGTGCTCTACGTCTACGACCCCACGTTCCCCAGCGGCCAGCGCAGGCGGGCGTGGAGCTTCGGCAAGCAGACCAACGACGGCGGCCTGGCGCTCGACTACCTGGCCATGCTGCTGTGGCAGTTCTGGCGCCTCGTGCCGCGCGCCCTGGAGCGCAGCGGCATGGCCGATCCCGTGCAGGGCGACGTCGGCATCCTGTTGGTTGCGGCGCGCGGGCTCGATCGAGCGGTTGTGCAGTGCTTCGGCTCGCGGGTGTTCTCGGCGGCGCCCGTTTTGGCGACACAGGCCGGCTAGCCGAGCCATCGAGCGAGCGCGCGAGCGGCCGGGCTTGCCGTCGTACTGCGATGGCTGCCGCCTCCTTTTTGGAATCCACTCCAGCTGGGTAGAGTACGAATCTGGGACACAACTCGTTTCCGCAGGTAGAGCGTTCGAATGGTCTGGTCGGAATCCGCGGTATTTGGTAGTGTCTTACAGCGATCCGGTGTTCGAAGTGCAGAGACCGAACGCCAATCGAAGAGAGTGCGCCGGGGGGCGTAGAGGGACGGAGCGACTGGTTTGACGACTCCTGAGGGGATTTCCGAGGAACTCTGGCGGGGCATCCGTGGCGCCCGCCTTTGGAGTAGCGCCTCGGACGAAGCGCTCGAGTGGCTTGCGCGCACCGCGCGGACGGCAGAGTACGCCAAGGGCGACATGCTCTTCCGCGAGGGCGAGATTCCCGAGTACGTCGGCGTGATTCTCGCCGGCCATGCTCGCGCGCTCTATGGTGCCGAGGGCCATCGGCTCGCGGTGGAGACGTACTGGCCTGGCGACGTCATCGGCCCAATCGCGACACTTGCCAGCATCGGCTTTGAGTCCGACGTCGAGGCCGTCGAGCCGCTCAGCATGGCGCTGATCCCCGCGGGCGCAATCAAGGACCTGCTCAAATCCGAGCCCGGCGTGGCGATGTCCGTCATCGACGACCTGGCTAGGCGCTGGACCAGCGCGCTCGCGATGGCCAAGCGCAGCAACCTCGACGTCACTCAGCGCATCGCCGAGTACCTCAACGCGCTCCCACACACGCGGCTGGGCGAAGATGCCTACAGCGTCGAGATCCCGATGGCGCGCGTCGAGCTGGCGCCGCTTCTCGGCACTACGCCCGAGACGCTCTCGCGCACGTTTCACACGCTAGAGGAGCAAGGGCTGATCGAGGCGCACGACCGCATGATCATCGTGCCGAGCGGCGAAGCGCTCCTGGGTGATAGCAACCCAGGTTCGCAGTAGCGCGCAGCAAGAGAGCCGCCCGACCCCTCAGGGCCGAGCGGCTCGTGGCGGTGCGTTGGGAGCTACTTGCCGGCGGCTGGCCTGCACGCGCCAGCGAAGTCGCTGCGGCGCGAGAGCGGAGTGATGCGCACGTTGACGCCGGTGTAAGGCGCCTCGATGAAGTTGCCGCCACCCACGTACATGCCGACGTGATGGATCGGGCTGCCGAAGAACACCAGGTCGCCAGGCTCGAGGTTCGAGCGCGAGACGCGCGCACCCTCGTTGATCTGGTCGCCCGAGTAGTGGTTGAGGTGAATGCCCACCTTGTCGTACGCGAACATCATGAGCCCGCTGCAGTCGAAGCTGTCCGGGCCTGCTGCTGCCCAAACGTACGGCTTGCCCAGCTGCTTCTCGGCCCAGTAGACGGCAACCGCGGCCTTGGAACTGGTGGGCGGGTTGCCACCCAGGATGATGCCGCCGCCGCTCGCGCTGCGCTGCGCCAGGAGCAGCGCCATCGTGCGTGCCTGCTCGGCGGCCTTCTCCTCAGCGATCTGCTTGGCGATGAGCACTTGGATGTCGGCGGTGATGCTGGCCAGCACCTGCTGGCGAGCGGCGAGCTGACTCTTCACGGCTGCGGCGTTGGAGGCCATGGCGTCCTTCTGCTGGCCAGCCTCCCTCTGCGCGACCACGAGCGTCGTGTGCGCCGCCTGCGCCTCTGCCTTCGAGGCCTTGAGCTGGGAGACCGTGGCCGCGTCCTGCTCGTTGAGCGACGTCAGCACGCGCATGGTGGTGTCGAGCTGCTCGAAGGAGCGCACGCTCAGCAGCACAGAGATGAAGCCAAGCGGCCCCTCGCGATACATGTCTGCCGCTCGGGTGTCGAGATGGCCCTGCAGGAACTTCTGCTGCTTGGCCAGCTTGGCGATCTTCTTCTCGGTGGCCTTCACCTTGTCGGTGAGCGCCGAGTACCGCGTCTGGGCGGCGTCGTACTTCTCGGCTGCCGCCGCGGCGCTCTGCGCGAGTCCGGCGACCTGCGCCTGCACCGCTGCGGCCTGCGCCTTCTTGGCGGCCAGTGGGTCGGCAAAGGCGTGCGCCGAAGAAACCAGGCCAACTAGAAGGGTGAGGGCAAGGATGATTGGGAGACGGCTCTTGAGCATATGCATCTAGGAGTCACTCTCATGTCGCGGCGCCGCAAGGCGCTGGCTGCAAATAGGCTACGAATACGCGAACGGCGGTATTTTCCACCGTACGCGGCTCGATTGCAATGGAAGGGCAAGCCAGCGACAGCAGAGAACACGAGTCGCCGACAGTGGTTTCGGGGCCTCCCCTAGCGAGGCGCGGGCCATTTGCGCCATCGCTAGTGCCCCGACAGGTACGTGACGACGCCGTTCGCGAGCCCTGTCGCGAGCTTGCCTTGGTAGGAAGGCGTGGTCAGCGCACGATCCTCGGCGGGGTTGCTCATGAAGCCCATCTCGACCAGGATCGTCGGCACCTTCGACCAGTTGAAGCCGGATAGGTCGCCTCGGTTGACGATCCCGGCGTCCGCGGCTCCGGTCGCCGCAAGTGCAGCATGCTGGACGATCTTCCCGGCCTTTGCCGAGGCTGCCACGATCGGTCCAGTCCACTGGTTCTTGGCCGGAATCAGCGTCGAGAACCCGTGCTTCGAGCTGTCCGAGATCCCGTCGCAGTGCAACCGGATGAAGAGCGCTGCGTGCGCCTTGTTGGCGATTGCTGCGCGCTGAGAGTTCGAGATGTCGACGTTTTGCGAGGTGCGCACCATGATTACCTTGACGCCGCGCGCCTGAAGCGCCGTGCGCAGCTTGAGCGCCACTTGGAGATTGATCTGGCTCTCATCGTGCGGCGCGTACTGCCCGGAGGCGCCGCTGGTGACCTTGGCCTTCTTCTGCGACGAACCGGGGCCGATAGGCTCGAGACCGGAGTCGCCTTGGCCCTGATGCCCGGCGTCGATCACAACCACCTTGCCCGATGCGGCCGAAGCGGCCGTCGCAGCCATCTTGACCACGCGGCCGGTCGCAGCCTTGGCTGCCACGGCGACTGTCCCCTTCGAGGCCTGCACGTGCGCCGCCTGAGCCACCGAGTTCGACTCCGGCGAGTTGGCCTTGGCGGTGCGCGCCTTGCGGCTCTTCTTCGCCGAGTGGGCCTTGCGCGATGTGCGGGCCTTGGTTGTGCTAGCGAGGCTGCCAGCCGAGGCGGACTGGGCCGCGCTCGACGGCGAGCTGCCGGGCAGGTGAATCGCCCCGAACGCGAGCGCAAGACCCAGGACAGCCGCGCAGCCAAGGCCGAGGACGAGCGCAGCCGTGACGAGCCGCGCGCGCGCAGTCGAGCGCTCGCGGCCACGGTTGCGTGGGGCTCGGAAACTGACGCCTTGGTCGGCGGTCAGGGCGCCGGCGGGTCCTTCGTCGCCGTTGCGGCTTTGCGACAGCGTCGGCCAGAAGTTCTCGGCGGTCAGCTGAGGCTCTTGGGGCAGGTCCGCCCAGAAGTTCTCAACCGTGGGTTGCTGTGCTTCCGGATCGTCGAAGAATGAACTCATGTCTGTGACTCCCGTGGTGACTCGGTTCGCTTTGAAACGGGCGCAGGACAACACGCCAGCGTCGATTCTGCCGGTAGAACAA
Organism: Coriobacteriia bacterium; assembly: GCA_031292615.1. Classification (NCBI taxonomy): domain Bacteria; kingdom Bacillati; phylum Actinomycetota; class Coriobacteriia; species Coriobacteriia bacterium. The sequence continues at coordinate 5,252 of JARLGT010000085.1, forward strand.
TGAGAAAACGGTTAGAAGCGTGCGCTCCAGAGCGGGGCGGACTCACCACTACTTCGGCAAGAGACCGCAGTTCAGTTAGGTTCGCGGCAGTCTTACGGTGAACCGGCTGCCCTTACCGAGATCGCTCTGCAGCTCGATTCGGCCGTGGTGGGCATCGACGATCTCCTTGGTGATCGCGAGTCCCAATCCGCTTCCGCCCAGCTCCCTAGAGCGCGCGCTATCGATGCGGTAGAAGCGGTCGAAGACCCGCGCAGCGGCAGCGGCGGGGATGCCCGGACCGTTGTCCTCAACGACCAACACTGCCTCAGCGCCCTCTGCCCGCGTGTCGAGGTGGACGTGCGCTCCGGCGCCCGAGTACTTGATTGCGTTCTCGAGCAGGTTGACGACGACCTGGCGTACGTACTCGCCATCAGCGGTAGCCATCGTCTGCCGTCCGGTCACCTCTACTGTCACGCCGCTTTCCGACGCCAACTTGCCGAGAGAGTCAGCCGCTTCACAGACCAGCTCGTGCAGGTCGGTCGGCTTGCGCAACAGCCGAAGCGTGCCCTCGTCGAAGTGGGCCAGCGTCAGCAGGTTTCGTACGATACGCGTCATGCGGTCGGTCTCTTCGCGCGCCGACTCGAGCACCTCGACGGCTGCGGGAGGCAGCCCACCCGCGGCAAGGCTCACATCGAGCTCGGTGCGCATGACGGCGAGAGGGGTCTGCAGCTCGTGCGACGCATCGGCAATTAGGCGCCGCTTGTCCTGCACTCCGGCTTCGAGTCGGGAGAGCATGCTGTTCAGGGTGTTGGCAAGCGCCGTCAGCTCGTCACCGCCGGAGGGGACAACGACGCGCTCGTCGAGACGGTCGATGCCGATGCTCGCCGCAGTAGCGCTCATCTCGGCAACCGGGCGAAGCGCGCGCCGTGCGAGCAGCCATCCGCCCACCCCAGCGCCGATCAGTGCAAGTGGCCCGGTCAACAGCATCGCGAGTATCAGACGCTGTATTGCCGCATCGGCGTTCTCGGTGGAAGTACCCACGAGGATCAGCTCGGCGGACTTTGGCGCGGGCGCGACGAGCACCCGGAAGGTCTCGCCACCGTCTTTGACGGTGGCGATCTGCGCACGTTTGGTCCTCGCCGCGCGCTGCACCAGCCCGGACGACACGATCGGGCTCTTCGCGATCACGTCTCCGGCCGACTGCAGCACGGTTCCCGTGGGCGTCAGAAGCTGCGCGGCCGCCTCGGCACGCGGCACGCCGGAAAGCGCAGAGACGCTGATTCCTTCAAACTCCTCCTCACCCGTGGCGTTGAGGCTGATGGCGATCTGCGAGGCGCGGGAGTCGAGCTCGCGGTCGATACCAGCGTAGAGATCGGCCCGCGTTCGCACGACCACAAACCCGCTCCACACGCCGACGATGAGCGCGAACAAGACGACGTACCACAGAGTGAGCCGCGTCTTGATCGGGAGGCTCATGGCCGAGGCTCCAAGATGTAGCCGACGCCGCGGACGGCTCGGATCACCTTGGACTTGAACGGCTTCTCGATCTTCTTGCGCAGGTAACCCACGTAGACATCGACGACGTTAGACATGCCGTCGTAGCCGTAGTCCCACACGTGGTCGAGGATCTCGCTGCGCCTGACCACCTCTCCGCTGTGCATCGCCAAGAACTCGAGCAACGCGAACTCGCGAGGTGACAGGTCGATCGACACTCCGGCACGCGTGACCGAGTGCGCCGCGGGATCGACGACGATGTCGCCCACGACGATCTCGGGGGTGCGCTCCGCGGGCCCACGGCGCAGTAGCGCTCTGAGGCGGGCCAGCAACTCGCCGAAGGCGAATGGCTTGACCAGGTAGTCGTCTGCGCCGGCGTCGAGACCGGCGATGCGGTCCTCAACTGCGCCGCGCGCGGTGAGCATGAGCACCGGCGTCCACACGCTCGCATCACGCAGCGTCCGGCAGACGGCATAGCCGTCCATCCCGGGCAGCATGACGTCGAGCACGATCGCGTCGAACTCCTGCTCGCTGGCCCAGAAGACGGCGTCGTCTCCCGTCGCCACCGTCTCGGCGGCATAGCCCTCGTTCTCGAGCCCGCGCCTGATCGCGCGCGCCATTTTCGTTTCGTCTTCCACGACAAGAATGCGCATTTCAAACCTCCCCAAGCACCATGCCCCGCTCATGATGAGAACTCAGTGAGAGTCTCTTGAGCTCTAGTCTCACTGTTCTCTCATCGAGCGATTACTAGACCAGCTGAGGTCAGCGACGCACGAAGATGCCGAAAGCGCCCGCGTGTTCGGCAAGCGCGACCGCGATGACGATCGCTGGCTCCGGTCTTCGGCGCTCGGATTCTCTGGCGGGATCACGCATCGGACGGGCGAGCTGGTTGCTCGTCAGTTGCACGTCCGGTGCTTCCTCCTGAGGCGTCTCATGCGGGCGCAACGCCCGGTCTCCCTGCCATGACATCTCAGCTTCGGTGTTGCGCAGTGAGAGGACGACGAGAGGGTGGAGCGCTCGTGTGAGACCGATCTCTCACCGGATTCTCATGGCTTGGCCTGCACTATTCCGAGTGCAGCATCCGCCCGCTCGCGGTCGCGACTTAACGAAGCAGGGAGACGATGACATTGAACACCACACTCACTACGCCAAGAACCACCTGCGGAAGCTGTTGGTACTGGCAGATGCCGTCAGCGCCGAGAGCGTCTTCGGCGCTCCAAGAGCCCGAGCGCTCGTGTCAGCGCATGCCCGCTACGCCCGACACCGCCAGCGTCGCAGTCTCACTTGCCGGACCGGCTGCCGCCGACTGCCCCGACTGGCGCCCGTGCTGGGTGGAGACCCGCCCGATCGACGCCGGATCGAGGGCACAGACGACCTCCGCCGAATCGTGTGGTCCCAGCCAGCCCCGCCGCAGCACGCTACCCGCTCATCCTTTCTAGTCGGTCTTGGGGCACAATCGTGCCGTCCGACACTGTCGGGCCCGCAGGGAGTCACATGATTCCGTGCAAGCCCCGCACGTGGTTCGCAAGAAGCATCCGAGAGGTACCATGCGTAGAGCGATCATCCTCACAGTCTGCCTGTCGTTGCTCGCCGTCGGCTTGATTGGGCGGGCTACGACGAGCGATTCTGCTGCCGACGACAAGCTGGCCGACACTGCGATTGCGGCGCTCACCGCCACGTACGGCCGCCCGTCGCCGGTAGGCGCGATCACCGCTGACGCCGTCAGTGGGACCGTGTACCTCGAACTCGCTCAGACCAGGATCGAGCAAGCTGGCGGCGACCAAGTGCCGTCGGACGAGTTTGCGAAGCAACTCGCGAACTGTATCTTCGCCAGCGTTCCAGCGATCACGACGGTATATGTGGCCGACACGGCCCACAGGCGAGTCGCGACTTATTCAACAGCGAGCACCGGAAGTACAACCAATGCGGTGACACCATGTCTGTCTCGGAGCGTTGACTGAAGCATGCTCGCCTAGGGCTTCTTGGTCACCGCGACGACCGGCGTCTTCGTCCCTACGCGAACGGTTGCCTCTTTTGGTGTGTAGTCGGAGACGAACGTGTCCTGCCGAACCAGCGTCCCCTGCTTCTTGACGGTCCTCACGACCACGACCCTCCCGCCTGGTGCGCCCGGATCAAGGACAGCCTTGCTGCCCGCCGGAATGGTCGGGTCGGGCACGTTGACGGTCGGGAACGGCTTGATGTTGGTGAACGGCCCAGTTGTGAAGGCGACGTTGTACCCAGGGTTGGTGCCCCAAAGCGAGATTGTCACCGCACCTGCCGTCGACGAAGCGTCCGTCGTCGAAACTGACACCAGTACCCAGTGCGACGTCGTGTTCTTCCACCTCAGATCGGGTCCGCCCCAGGACACCGTCGCATCACGGCCCGTCGGATAGTGCGAGATGTAGAACGAGTGGGGCTGTCGTTCGAGAATTGGAAGGCCCGACATGAAGACTGCGTTGAACAGCGTTGTGCACACCTGGCAGATGCCGCCGCCAACCTGAGGAACGAGCTTGCCTTGCACGATGGCATTGGCTGCCTGATAGCCTTTCGCGGCCGTACGCTCGCCGACAGCACCGTTGACCGAAAACGTTGCGCCCGGGGCGACCAGCTTGCCGTCCAGCGCCGCCGCCAGAACCCGGATGTTGTTTGCACGCCCGACTGCGCCCCCAGAGAACGTCGTCGTGAACGTCGATATCTTGTCGTGGACGCCCATAGCGCGGGCCTCCGCCGTTGTGAGCTGCGCGGGCCTGGTCTTGGCGTGGAGCACGACCGTGTGAGTGCCGGCGGCGTTCTTGAGAATCGGCGCAGCGTCCGAGACGAACCGGGCTATGTCTGGGCCCGAGCCGTCGCTCGATGGGGCGATTACCACCGCGTTGCCTTGGACGAGTAGACGAGCATCCCTGGGTGCGTTGCCCAAAGCGCTACCCACGATCGGCACGATCGTCTTCGCAGCCGCGGCAGCGTCCACCTCGGGGTCCAGACGCCACCCGACA
>JARLGT010000086.1 GCA_031292615.1 Coriobacteriia bacterium
CCGGCCCCCTAAGAAAACCGGGGGGGGCCCCCGAGACGGTGCTGATGTGTCTAGCTGGTTCCTACGCCTCGCAGTCGCAGCGCCGCATGATGTAGTCCCAGTAGCGATCGACTTCACCCTGAACGGCCTCAAGAAGCTCGGCATTCTCGGGCGTGAAGAGGTGCTTGAAACGGCCTTGGGGCTTGAGGAACTCGGTGACGGGCTTGCGGTTCATGACCTTGACGGTCTGACGCCAGTGCCCGTCCTCGACCTCGAAGAGCGGCCAGAAGCCGGTCTGCACGCCGAGCTTCGCGATCTCGACCGACGCGCTGGGTAGCGTGCGCCAGCCTCGAGGGCAGGGCGAGAGCACGTTGATGAACGCCGGACCCTTCACCGCGAACGCCTTCTCGGCCTTGTTGGTAAGGTCCTTCCAGTGGCTGATCGACGCCTGCGCGGCGTAGACGCCGTGGTCGGCGATGATCGACGTCAGGTCCTTGCGACGCTGCACCTTGCCCTGCTGCGCCTTGCCGACCTCGGCGGTGGTAGCCCACGCGCCGAACGGCGTGGCCGACGAGCGCTGGATGCCCGTGTTCATGTACGCACCGTTGTCGTAGCAGACGTAGACCATGTCGTGCCCGCGCTCCATGGCGCCGGACAGCGACTGCAGACCGATATCGTAGGTGCCGCCGTCGCCTCCGAAGGCGACGAACTTCATCTGCTTGTCGGCGGGAATCTTGCCGGCCCGCTGCAGGCCCTTGAATGCGGCCTCGACGCCGGAGACGGTTGCCGCGGAGTTCTCGAAGGCGTTGTGGATGAAGGGACCCGTCCACGACGTGTAGGGATAGATCGTGGTCGAGACCTCGAGGCAGCCGGTAGCGCATCCGGTGACTACCGGGGTACCGCCGGCCGCAAGCATCACCTGACGGACCGTGATCGACGCGCCGCAGCCAGCACAAAGGCGATGGCCGCCGGTCAGCCCCTCAGGGTTGTGGGAGAGCTCCTTGATGTTTGCCATTGGTGTCCTCCCTACCTTGCGCCGAGGTAGACGAGTCGACCCGACTCGTGCACGCCGTCGGCCAGGTCAACCAGGTCGTCATAGACCTGCTGGATGAGCTCGAGCTTCACGTCGGCACCGCCGAGGCCGTAGATGTAGTTGATGACCAGCGGGCGGGTCTCCATGTCGTACAGGGCGCTGCGAACCTCGAGGAAGACGGGGCCGCCCTCGGCGCCGAACGACTCGGAGCGGTCCAGAACCGCGACCGCCTTGACGCCCTTGATCGCCTCGGCGACCTCGGTGAAGGGGAACGGGCGGAAGACGCGGATCTTGAGCACGCCAGCCGCCACGCCCTTGGCGCGCAACTCGCGAGCCACGTGGCGGCAGTTACCGGCGGTGGAGCCGATGGCGATGATCACGTACTCGGCATCGTCCATGCCCCAGCCCTCGACGACATCGAAGGGGCGACCGGAGAGTTCGGCGAACTCGGCGCCGACATTCTTGATGACCTCCATCGAACGATCGATGGCGTTGCGCTGCGCCTTCTTGAACTCGAAGTACGTCCCGCCGAGACTCGCGAAGTTGCCGTGGCTCGTGGGGTTGTCCGTGTCGAGCAGGGCGTGTTCCGGCGTGTACGTTCCAACGAACTTCGCCGCGTCCTCATCGGACAAGAGCCGTGCCCGATCGATGGTGTGAGTCGTGATGAACCCGTCGAGCGTCGTCATGACCGGGAGCATCACGTCGGGGTGCTCGGCGACGCGCACGGACATCAGCGTGTTGTCGTAGGCCTCCTGCGCCGTCTCGGCGAAGTAGATGACCCACCCGGTGTCACGCGCGCCCATGATGTCGGAGTGGTCGCAGTGGATGTTGATCGGCGCGGCCAAGGCGCGGTTGGCGTTGGCCATGACGATCGGGCACCGTAGGCCGGATGCGATGTGGAGCTGTTCCCACATGTACGCCAGGCCCTGCGACGACGTGGCGGTCATGACGCGAGCGCCAGCGGCAGATGCGCCGATACACGCGCTCATCGCCGAGTGCTCGGACTCGACCGTGACGTACTCGGTGTGGACGCGGCCTTGTGCGACGTACTTGGCGTACTCCTCGACGATCGTCGTCTGCGGAGTAATGGGGTAGGCCGCCATGACGTCTGGCGCGCTTTGTCGCATCGCCTCGGCGACCATGATGTTGCCGGTCGTAGCAACTGTCTTCTGCTCAACAGCCATCGGTTACTTCACCCCCGGAAGTTCGCAGCCCTCGGGCACCATCTCGATGGCGTCGGCGGGGCACTCGTGGGCGCAGATACCGCAGCCCTTGCAGTGGTCGTAGTCGAAGTCGTAGACTTTTTCGTCGGCCACCTTGACCGAGGTGTCCGGACAGAACACCCAGCACAGCAGGCACTGAGTGCACTTGGCGTCGTCGCGGACCGGACGCTCGCTGCGCCAGCCACCGGTGACGTACTCACACGAGTTGCCGGCGACGGGAATCGTCGCGCCGCGCGGGAACTCGTCGCTGGTCCACTCGTCCATTGTGGAGACATCCCACTTCTTCTCACTCACGCCTGGGTCACCTCCTCGTACGCACGCGTGACCGCGGCGAAGTTCGCGTCGATCATCTCTTGGCCAAACTTCTTGGCCAGGTTCTTGGAGAGCAGCCCCTTGAAGGCTTCGACGTCGATGACGCCGGTCGTCTTGCACAGCGCACCAACGATCGGTGTGTTGGGGATGTCGCGCTTGATGGTGTCCAGCGCGATGCCTGACGCATCGACTGTGGCCACGGTGACCGTGTCTGCGACGCCAAGCGCCGCCTTGACGGCAGAGGCCGGGGAGCACGTGTTGATGATCAGCGTTCCGGTGGGCTTGAGGCCCTCGGTGACGTCGATGACGTCGAGCAGCGTCTCATCCAAGACGATGACGACGTCGGGGAACTCGATGTTGTTGTGGATCTCGATAGGCTCGTCGCAGATGCGCGTGAACGCCTTGATCGGCGCACCCATCCGCTCGGGACCGTACTCGGGCATGGCTTGCATGTACTGGTCGGCTGACAGCGCTGTCTCGGCAACGACTTTGGCCGCCGTGACTGCGCCTTGGCCGGCCCGCGCATGCCAACGGATCTCCGTTAGCTGTGGCATCGCGTCCTTTCCCTTCACTCGGCACACGTGGTGGTGCGGGGTGACTGCGCCGCCCAGGCCGGGCGACAGGTCACACAAGAATAGGGGCGACCGCCCAATCCACCCCCGTGCGGTGCTCAGGCGGCGGTCGGCGGCGTCAGGCAATCGGTGAACGGTAGACAAATGCTGGAAACACCGGTTTCGTGCACGTTTCGCCGCGTGCTCGGAGAGTACGACGCATCGGCATCGAATCCTGTGTCGCGCGCGACGGAGGGCGCCCAGCGCAGGGCGAGCGGCACTACATCTCTCGGCGTGCCTCCAGAGCGCGACCGAGCGTGACCTCATCGGCGTACTCGAGGTCGCCTCCAACGGGCAGCCCGCTCGCGATACGCGTCACCGTGATTCCGAGTGGCTTGATGAGACGTGCGAGGTAGAGTGCCGTGGTCTCGCCCTCGACGTTGGGGTTGGTCGCGATGACGACCTCGGTGACCTCACCTGGTCCGAGCCTGTCGATCAGCTCGCGAACACGCAGGCGGTCGGGCCCGATGCCGTCGATGGGCGAGATCGCCCCCTGCAGCACGTGGTAGGTACCGTGGAACTCGCCGGTGCGATCGAGCGCGACCAGATCGCGCGGCTCCTCGACGACGCAGATCTTGGTCCTGTCCCGGTCGTCATCGGCGCACACCTCGCACAGGTCGCCCTCGGCGAAGTTGAAGCACACCGGGCAGAAGTGGATGGTGCGCTTCACCTCGATGATCGAGTCGGCGAGACGCTGGGCGTCGGCCGACTCGGCCGTTAGCAACCAGTAGGCGATACGTTGAGCCGACTTCGGGCCGACGCCGGGCAGGCGCTCCAGCTCCTCGAGGAGTCGGGCGATGGGCGGTGCATAGCGCATCAGCGGAGCACCTACATCAGACCCGGGATGTTCATGCCGCCGGTGATGTCGTTCATGCGCGCAGCAGCGAGCTCCTGCGCCGAGCGAATGGCTTCGTTGACCGCGGCGGTGACCATGTCCTGCAGCATCTCGACGTCCTCGGGATCCACGGCAGCAGGGTCGATCGTGATCGAGACGATCTGCACGTCGCCGGTGATCTTGACCTTGACCATTCCGCCGCCTGCCGAAGCCTCGAGCTGCTCGTTCTTCAGCTCCTCCTGCATGGCCGCCATCTTGGTCTGCATCTTCTGCGCTTGCTTCATCATGCTTCCGAAGTTCACTGGGCTTCGTCCTCTCTTGCGTCTGAATCGAACAGTCCTGGATCGCCATACGGAGCGGCGTCGGCCGAGGCAAGCTCGGCGGCCGCATCGTCATCATCGTCCGTCGCGGGCGTCAGAGCATCTGGCGGTGCAGCGTGCTGAGCCACAATCTGCGCACCCATGCCCGTGAGCAGCCGCGTCAGGTCGCTCTCCGGCGCGGTCGGGTCCGTCCCTGTCGGCGGCGCGAGGGGCACCGGAACGGTAGCCTCGATGGGCTCGCTCATGCCAGCGCCGGTCTCGTAGTACTCGGGCACGGGCTCATCGTCGTAGCTGGTGTCGCTCGCCGGCGCTTGCTTCGGTTGCGCCGCGCGCTCGGGCGTCTGCACGCCGACCGGCGACTCTGACGCCGCGGCCGCGCGCACGGCCTCGGCTGGGCGTACGGCGCCCTTGCCGAGCTGAAAGCGCACCGGCGGTGCGAAGCCGAGTGCCGAGGCCAGCGCACGCTTCAGTAGCTCGCGCATCTCTGGCTCCTCGGCAAGCTGGACCGAGAACGCCTGGTCGCCCGGGAACTCCACGACGAGCGTCTCGCCGTCGCTGTCGACTTCGATATCTGCCGCGCCGAAGAGTTGCGCGCGCCCCGGCTTGGTTTTCTTGATCTCCGAGAGAACCGCCGGCCATGCGGCGCGAGCCGACGACCGGTCGAGTCCTCCAGCGTGGTGCACGTCGACGGCGACCGGCGGTGTGGGCGGAGGTTCCTCGTCGAAGGCGACGGCCGGGCTCGCAGCAGTCTCCGGCAACGAAGCCTTCACGGGCGTTTCAGAAATCCCAGCGGCCTGGGAGGCTTGTGGCGCTTGAGGCATCAGCGTGTCGGGCTCGGGTTCCGGAGCGGGGGGGGGGGGGGGGGGGGCGGGGGGGGGGGGGCG
>JARLGT010000087.1 GCA_031292615.1 Coriobacteriia bacterium
CGCGCCATCGTCGCCTGCTTGCGCCCCGGACCGGAGCGCTGGCACGAGCATCAACGCGACCGCCGAAACAACGGCGCCTGCTGCGCCGAAGGCGAATGCCGCCCATGGCCCGAGCGTGGCCCACAGCACTCCGGCTACGCTCGAAGCAACCAACGTGGCGATACCGGTCACGCTGCCCAGCAGCCCCACCGACGTCGCCCGCGCTCCCTCGGGAACCAAAGAGATCGCGTACGCCTTGCCTACGCCGTCGGTCGCGGCGATGTAGAGGCCGTAGACCGCGAAGAGCGGCCACAGGAGCCACCGAGCCGAGACGGCCGCGAACCCCGCGTAGACCACGGCGAACGTGAGAAGCCCCCACGTCAGCACGCGGCGCCCTCCGACCCTATCGGCCAGACCGCCGAAGAGGGGGCTGGCCACCGAGTAGGCGAGGTTGTAGAGCGTGTAGAGCAATACGGTGAGCGTAGTGGAGTAGCCGAGGTCCTTCGCCCGCAGGATCAAGAAGACGTCGCTGGAGTTCGCCAGCGCAAACGGCGCCCAGGCGAGCAGGTAGGCGCGAAATGGCCGCGGGAGGTCGGAGAGTCGCGTGGACGTCCCCGAGGCTTCGGCTGCCGCATCTGCGCGGGCCGCGCGGCGCTTCTCCCTCACCGTCAGCACGAGCGCCGCGCCGATGAGCCCGGGTATCGCGGTGAGCGCGATGACGAGTCGCAGGTTGCCATCACTAGCAGCCACCAGCGCAAGCGCGATCAGCGGCCCAATGACGGCGCCCGCCGAGTCCATCGCGCGGTGCCAGCCGAACGCGCGACCACGCTCGGCAGCGGGCGTGTACTCGGCAAGGAGCGCGTCGCGGGGCGGCGTGCGCATACCCTTGCCGAGCCGGTCGGTGACGCGCGCAACGAGTACCAGCGGCCACGTCTGAGCGACCGCAATCAGTGGCTTGGCCAGTGCCGCCAGCGTGTATCCGCCCACCACGTACGGGCGACGGCGGCCCGTCCGATCGCTAATACGACCGAACACCGATCGCATGATCGATGCGGCCGCCTCGGCAAAGCCTTCGATCACGCCGATGACCTCGACCGGCGCGTGCAGCACACTGGCCAAGAAGATCGGAGTGATCGGGTAGAGCATCTCGCTCGAAACGTCGGCGAAGAACGAGACGAGCCCCAGACGGAGTACCTCCGGCGACAGCCCGGCGATGCGACGCCCACTGCCGCCCGGCCCGGGCGCGAGTGACGTACCCGGCTCGGTGGCCGCATCGCTTGCGGACGGGACAGGGGGCGGCGCAGGGACGCGCGCGGGGTTCTCGGCGGGAGGCTGGGTGCTCATGAATTGTCGATACCCGCTGCGCGAGTTGCGCTTGCTACACTGCGCGAATGGGACAGATCCTGATGCACGTCATCCAGCGCTACGGCGTGCTCGCCGTCTTTCTCCTCGTGATGCTGGAGGACTTCGGAATGCCGGCGCCCGGCGAGACGGCGCTCATCGCAGCCTCGGTGGCGGCAGCCGCAGGCAAGCTCAACATCTGGGCGGTCGTCATCGCGGCTGTCGCAGGGGCAATCGTAGGCGACAACATCGGATACGCGATCGGGCACTTTGGCGGACGGGCGCTGGTCACCCGCTTCGGCAGCCGAGTCGGACTGACCGAGGAGCGCTACGAGCACGCCGAGACAACGTTTTGCCGGTACGGCGACGGCATCGTGGTCGGCGCACGCTTCGTCGAGCTGCTTCGCCAGCTCAACGGGGTGATAGCCGGCACCATGGGCATGCACTGGGCCAAGTTCCTCGCATTCAATGCTCTTGGTGCCGTGCTGTGGGTGGGCGTCTGGAGTTCGGTTGGCTACTTCGCGGGCGAGAACCGCAAGGTGATCGAGGCGTGGTTCCTGCGCTTCAGTTGGCTGGCCCTGTTCGCGATACTCGTCGCGGGACTCGTCTGGTTCCTGGTGCGCCGCCGGCAAGCCATGGCCGACGCTGCCAAGAGCGCCACCGAGCAAAGCGGGTAAGAGCCTCACCGAGCACGTCAACCAGCGATTCCGCGGAGGCCGCACCCATGCCCCACTTCGACCTGATCATCGTCGGTACCGGCGTGGCCGGACGTACTGCGGCCGAGGAGGCCGCGCGCGCTGGTCTTTCGACCGCAATCGTGGACTGCCGCGCATTCGGCGGCACGTGCGCGCTGCGCGGTTGCGAGCCCAAGAAGATCCTCGCCGCCGCTGCCGAAGCAGCGCTGCGGGTGCGCGGGCAGCGCGGCCACGGCGTCGCAGGCGACGCGCGCCTCGACTGGCCCGAGCTCATCGCGTTCAAGCGACGCTTCACCGACGACCTCTCCGAGAGCTTCGAGGCGGGCATGCGAGCGGCTGGCCAGACGCCCGTGCACGGCGTTGCGCGATTCGTCGCTGCGGACACCCTCGAGGTGGGCAACGTAAGCTACTCGGCCGATGCGATCTTGCTTGGAACGGGCGCCAAGCCGATGCCGCTCGGCATCACCGGTGAGGAAGTGCTGATCGACTCCGAGGCGTTCATGGAGCTGGCGAAGCTCCCCGAGCGTGTCGTCTTTGTGGGCGGTGGCTTCATCTCCTTCGAGTTCGCGGGCATCGCGGCGGCAGCCGGCGCCAAGCCGGTCATCCTGCATCGCAGCGCACGTGCGCTGAAGGGCTTCGACCCCGACGTTGTGGGCGTGCTCATCGAGCAGTACGCCGAGTGGGGCATCGACGTGCGGCTCGACACGCCGGTCGCAGGCGTTCGACGCAGCGACGGGCGGGCGGGCGACCTGGGCGCGGCCTTCGCAGTCGAGCTGCCGGACGGCTCGGCGGTCGCCGCCGACCTCGTCGTCCACGGCGCCGGCCGAGTACCCGATCTCGATGGGCTCGACCTGCCGGCAGGTGGCGTCGACTTCACGCGCCGAGGCGTGGCGGTCGACGCGCAGATGCGCAGCACCACCAACCCGCGGGTCTGGGCCGCAGGCGACGCCGCGGCGAGCGGGCCGCCGCTCACGCCAGTGGGCATCTCGCAGGCGCGCGTCGCCATGGCCAACATCGTCGCACCTGGCTCGGCGAGATGGGAGCCGGCGGTGATTCCCTCGGCGGTCTTCAGCCAGCCGCCTCTGTGCGCGGTTGGGCTCTCAGAGCGCGAGGCCCAGGAGCGCGGTGTCGACATCGACGTAAAGCTGAGTGACACGTCGGGCTGGCTATCGTCGCAGCGCGTAGGCCTGAAGCACACCGCCGCCAAGACCATCGTCGAGCGCTCGACCGGGCGCATCCTAGGCGCACACGTCCTCGGCCACGGTGCCGAGGAGACTGCCAACCTCTTCGCGCTTGCCATCACCGCCGAGCAGACCGTCGACGATCTGAAGCGCGTGCTGTGGGCGTACCCAACGGCCTCCAGCGAGATCGTCTACTGGCTGTAGGCGGCGGCGCGATGCGCTGCGGCCGCTGGCCGTAGCCGCGGGCTACTGCCCTGAGGCGCCCGTGGCGCTCAACATCAGTACCGAGCCGCGCGGATCGGGCTGAAGGGTCAGCACCGCCGAAACCCGGCCTCCGGTTGTAAACGCGCCGGTGCGGCTCGGCCCGATGAGCGCAAGTGCGTTGGTGCCCACGAGCTTCTCGGCGCCCTTGGCTCCGTTGAGCCCCTTGGCCGAGACGATGCGGACCACGACCGTTTGATACGAGCCTTGAGCCGGTCCAAGACCGTAGGGCTCAACCGTGACCGAGAAGCGCGACCCAGGTTTGAGGTACTGCGTGTTGAATCCGCCGACTGTCGCCTTCGGGGGCGCAGGGAGCATCTTCAGGGCGGCACCCGCGGCGGCCGGCTGACTGGGCGCCGCCACATCGCTGCCGTGCGACACGGACGCGGAGGCCTCGGTCGTGCCCGGCGCGGTTGACGACGTTCCCGCGGGATTGGAGCGCGCCAGATCAGCCAGTGTTGCTGGGGAGAGCGTCGTCGAAGGCTGTCTCGTCATGAGCAGCTGGCCGCCAACGAGGGCAATCGCCACCACAACAACTACGGCCCCGCCGATCAACCACTTGTTGCGCATCGAGTACCTCCGGGTCGTTTCACTGGAAGCGTATCACCGGTGCGGTGGCCGCCTTCTTGCCCTGCTTGCGCGCGTTGGCCGCTGCCGCCTTGTCGCCGAGGCGGTCGTAGACCAAGGCAAGGTTGGTCCACGCCTGTACGTCGCGCGGATTGAGTGCGACAGCCTTCTCGTACGCGGTTCTCGCGGCAGGAACGTCGCCACCCGCGAGGTAGGCTCCGCCCACCGTCTCCCACTTGAAACCGTTCTGCGGGTCGAGCTGGGCCGCCTGTTGCGCCAGCTCGAGGCCCTGCCGAGCAAGGGCAGGTGCCTGCAGCCTGAACGACGCAACTATGTAGAGCTGAGCCTGTTGCTCGATGACCAGCTGATCGGAGGGAATCGCCTGTCGCACCGAGGCGAACTGGGCCTCGGCGTCGCGGAAGGCCGCCGGCTCGGAGGCGAGGTCCACTCGCTGGCTGGCGGCCCGGGCAAACGTCCAGCGCATCGCAGGCTCCCATGGAGCGAGCGCGATCGAGCGCTCGAACTCGCCACGCACGGTGGTCCAAGGCGCACGAGCTGCCGAGAGCCGCTCGGCGTGCAGCGAGACCGTATCGGCCCACACCAGGCCCGCCGCAGCGACCGTCACGACGCCGAATGCCACCGCAAGCACGCCCGAGGTCCAGCGCGCCATGGATTGAGTGCCAGCCGGGAGCGGCGCCGGTTCTAGCGCGAGGCGAGCGGAGCACAGGCCAAGCGCCCAACCGATCACGAGCCCGAACAGCGGCCAGGTATCGAGCGTAAGGAAGTGCGCTTGCAGCGCCACGGACGCACCCACGATGGAAGCGGCCAACGCGGCGGCGGTCACCGTGTCGTCGCCCTCGCCGCCCGCGAGATGCCACAGCGCCGCAATCGCGCCGCACAGCAGCCACAGTAGGAGTCCTACGGCCACGACGCCGTACTGCACGCCAATCGAGAGCAGCAGGTTGTGCGGGTCGTCGACGATCTGCGTTGCGCTCTCGCCGATGATGGTGGCGGGCGTGCGCACCGCAGGGAATGCGTACCGGAACGACGCCGGCCCAAATCCGAGCAGCGGACGCTGCGCCACGAGCCCCGCGGTCAGCCGCCACGTCTCGGCACGCCAGCCCAACGTCCCCTTGCTCGGGCTGCGCACGGCCTCGACGAGGCGGCTCCCTGCGTGCGGCACGAACAGTAGCGTCGCCGCCAGCGCGACCACCACCAAGACACCAGCAGCAGCCCACACCCGGCCCCGGAGCCGACCGGGCCACGTGCGCCCCTCGAGCACGAGCCATGCGACGAGCGCGCCACCGGCGCCGAGCCAAGCACCGCGCGAAAGCGTCAGTCCCAGCACGACGAGCCCCATGGCGAAGGCGGTCCAAGCCACCGCGGGCCACGCTCGTCCCCGCTCGGAGCGCGCCGCGGCGAGAACGAGTGGCACAGCAAGACACAGGAACACGCCGAGGTTGGAAGCGTTGCCCGTCGTCGATGCGGCTCGCGACAGGTCGACTCGGCCAGGCCCGGCGCCGAACACCTGCACGAGCGCGAAGCCAGAGACCACACCAACGGCCAGCGTGGCCGCCCGCTTCAGGCGCGTCCAGGCAGCGCGGTCGTCGGCCAGCACGGCGGCACCGCATCCAATCAGCGCAGCCGCCACAACAAGCAACAGCCCCTGGTACTCAGCGTAGTGGCCGAGGATCGAGCGCTGGGGATCGACCGACGTGACGGTCGCGAGCGCGCCCACCAGCAACAACGCCGGAACCGCGAAGCTCGCGCGCACGCGGCCCAAGCGCGCAGCAGCGCGCGCCGTGCGCCCCGACTCGAGCGCCATGCCGACGAGCGCCAGCGTCACCCCCAGCGCCACGACGAGCGCCTTGATCGGCCCGAACGGATTGAACGAGGTGGGTTGCATCGCCAGGCAAACGCCGAGCCCACCCAGCAGCACGCCAAGTTCGAGCACCACGCCACCTGCCGTGAGGGGCGCGGATGCGGGGCTCGCTTGGGCGGCTTTCTTCGGCGCCTTACTCGCGCTCATTGAATCCTGACTGACGGAGTGTGTGGGCCTAGAGATGCCAAGAGGGGTGGGGACGTCCCCCACCCCTCAGAGTTGGCGTCAGACGTGCGACCTGAGTCTACTTGACAGTGACGACGACGTACCCGGTGTAGCCGGTCGCTGCGTGCTAGGCGTCTTCCGGAGCCAGCGCGCGGAAGCGGTAGACACCGGCGCTGAGCTTGAACGAGGCGCTGTAGGTCGATGACGACCCGTTGGGGGCGTTGGTGGCCCACACGTTGCCGACAACGTTCCACACACTCCCGCTCTGACGCTCGTAGTAGATCTGAACGGTCTTCGCATTGGGGCTCGTGGCGGGCGATAGCGTGCCCGACACCGTGAACGCTTTGCCGGCCGAGGCAGTGGGGGCAGCAGTGGGGTCGCCGAGCGCCACCTGCGGTGCGACGAACACCGCGCTCGATGGCTGCGCCGCCGCGTTGGCAGCATCGCCGGCGAATGTGAAGCGGTAGTACGTCTTGACGGCCGGAGCCAGCGTCACGTGGTAGACGCCCGGTGCGACCCTCGTTGCCACGAGCGCCGTGTTGACGAAGGCGGTTCCATTCGCCGAGGACTGCACGACAACCGTAGCGGTGGGAAGGAAGGCAGCACCGTTGCGATCGCGCAGCGTGGCACTGGCTACGACGCTACCGCCGAACGGCACGATCGTCTGCGTCCCGCCGGTGACCAAGGCGGCCGCCGACCACGATGTGGGGCTCAGCTTCGCCGTCACCGACACTGCGGCGGAGTTTCCGCCTGTGACGTTGGGCGCATAGCTCGGCATGGTGAATCGGTACGAGACGGTGCCTGCGCCAGTGGGCACAACAGTCGCGCTGTACGCACCCGCGGCGCCCGCGGTCACGAATGCGCTGGTAGGCGTCCAGGCTCCGCCGTTGGTGCTCGACTGAAGCGTGACGTCCGAGCGACCTGTCAGCGGCGTGCCATCGACTGAGTTGGTGAGCGTTGTCGCAATCGAGACCGGGTCACCCACGTACGGATGATTGGCGGAGACGACTGGCGCCGAGAACTTCGCTTTGACGGGAGCCGGCACGGACAGCACAAACGGCGACAGGGTTTCGGTCTTGACCGTGACGGTGTGATGGACGACATCCACCGAGGTGGGTACAAGAACCGCCCAAGTGCCATCGGATGTGTTGAAGTGATCCACCGTGATCTGAGCAGCTTGAGAGTTCGACACTCCAGTGCCATACGGGAACGTCAGCGTCCACGTGCCGAAGTACGGGCCGCTGAACCCGAGATCGTACGCGCCGCCCGGAAGTTGACGCGTGCCGACCGGCAGTCCGCCCGGGTTGGGTACCACGGCCAGCGCGTGCGCCGAGAACACACCCTGGGTTCCCGCAGCGCCGAGGAGCGCGCCGGTGAGCTTGCCAGCCGCGACATGCGCGGTGCCACCCGCGCTCGCCGAGACAAGCTGAATCGTCCTGTTCTGACCGGCCGTGATGCGGAACTCCCGCACGTCACCCGAACCGTCGAGGCGACCGAAGTAGTCGCGCCAGCTGACGCGATAGCGACCAGGCGGAATCGCCGAGGAGTCGAAGGTACCGTTCTGGGTGAACGCATCCTCCGCGCGCACCCACGAGCCGCGGAACTGGTAGTCGAGCAGTACCTCGATGCCTCCCAGTGGATGATCCGCAGAATCGGCGACGAACTTGACCTCGCCCGAGCGCGGTATCGCCTGGTTGATTCGGCGCGTGGCCTGGTTGTACGTGACCGCAACCGGGTCGTAGCCCGAGACACTGCCATCTCCGCCGTAGCCGGACACGACCGTTGGATGATCGAAGAACGGATGGTTGTGATAGGCATACGAGAGGTCGCCGACCGGCGGTGCGCTCCAGATACCGGCGCGGTTGAAGACAACCCGGTAGCGCGGACCGGTGCGAAGAGCGCCAATCAAGTAACGCCCATCGGAGTCCGTGACTGCAACGCCGTGGTTGTATCCAGACGTCACGTTGGGGTAGCCCGAGGTCCCACCCGGGTAGCCAGACGTCCCACCTGGGTAGCCAGACGTACCGCCGGGGTAACCCGAGGTCCCACCGGGATAGCCCGATGTGCCGCCCGGATAGCCGGATGTGCCGCCCGAGTATCCGGACACCTCTACTGGCACGCCGCCGATTCCATGTCCGCGCCCATCAGTCACGCGACCGGAGATCCTGCCGCCCTCTTGGAGCGTAACCGGGTGCCAGACATCCTTGTCGTCGACGGTGATCTTGTGGGTCAGCGACACGTACTGCAGGAGGGGAATGCCGCTGGAATCCTGCTCGTTGGTGAAGACGTCGAGGTAGTAGACGTGCGGAGCCGGAAGGTCGGCCGTGGGCCCTTTGGCGAGGATCGCGAACCTTCCGTCCACGGTGTGCAAGTCGACGAACAGCCCGTCGACACTCCCGTAGTCGATGGACACGTCGGAGTCTAGGACGGGTTCGCCGGTCTGGTGATCGGTCACCCGGCCGGTGATGTAGTGCACGTCGGTGCGAGAGCTGGTGACGGGGCACGGTCCGAGCGCGACCTGCTGCCCAGGCAAGACCGTGAGGTTTGAAACGATCGTGCGCGAGTCAAAGATCTCATTCTCGTCCCACGACGTTATCGTATAGATCCCGGCCGGTCCGTCGATGACGAAAGAGCCGTCCGGCTGAGAGAAGCCGTTGTACGTCTGGCTGTCGCCCTCGCGAGTCGCGGTGAGAATCTGGAAGCAAATGGGGAAGCCTGTCTCCCCGTCCACCATAGTGCCCGTGATGCTCGCACCCTGCTCGAACACGCCCGTCGGTCCGGTTGAAACAGCCCGCTCCGCCACGTGCACGCCGACGGGATCGACCGGTGATACAAGAATCGACTCAGGCGTGCTCCACGCCCACTGGTCGAACATGACAGAGTAGTCGCCAGGCTTGACCTGTGAGATCTCGTACTTGCCGTCAGCCCCCGTCTCAGCCCAGTTGTCGATTGACCAGCCCCACGTCTCCTGATGCACCAAGAACGCGTGAGCGCCGGCAAGGGGAGCACCGTGTGTATCCTCGGCTCGGCCATCGACCTCTCCGGCGACCGGAATGGAGAAGTTCACGCCGGCATCTCCAGCCGTCACGTCGCCAGCGGCCTTGGGCACGGGCACGAGGAACGGCTCGGAGGCCAGATCGACCTTGACGGCGTAGTTCGCCGGCGCGAGATCCGGGATCTTGTATGCACCGTTGGCGTCCGTCGTGACGTAGTTCGACCACGCTGTCGACGTGCCCCCGTTGACCACGGACGACGTCCACGCCGAGACGACCACGCCATCAACGGGATGTCCGCCGGTGTCGGTCACGTGCCCGGAGATCGTCCGGGCCGGCGGGGCCGGCACGGCCAATGCGGTGGCGCCGCCGAAGGCAAGCAACGCAGCGAGCGCCGTGACGAGCACGAGCGCACCCAAGCGAATGCCAGGTCGGCCGAGTGATCTGACAGTCATGGTTCCCCCAAAAGGAGCCGAGGCCCTCCCCCGTCGGGCGGGCCGTGACGTGTTTCCAGAATCGGAGCGGCGCAGGGTCTATGTCAAGCAACAAAAGTGGGAGCGCGTGACCCTCAGCACGATGAAAGACTGCCCGCCGTGTGAACACTCGTGACAGCGGGCCGCTGTGACGTCGCATCACCCATGCCGTGCGCCGGCATCGCAAAGGCGTGCTTCACGCCCGCTGCCTAACCCCCCTCGCGCCTGACTCTACTCCCCCGCGATGGCTGCGAGGAACGCGTCACCGTAGCGCTCGAGTTTGGCCTCGCCCACGCCGTGACAGCCGAGTAACTCTTCCCGCGTAGAAGGACGTCGCGCGGCCATCTCGGCAAGTGAGCGGTCGGCGAAGACTGTGTAGGCCGGCTTGCCCTGCTCGGCGGCGATGGTGCGCCGCAGCTCCCGCAAGCGCTCGAACAGCTCCTCGTCGATGGGCAGGCCATCGGCGTCCACGCCGCTGCCGAACACGCCGCGCCGGCGCTTGGGGCGCTTGCCACCCGGTTCCGGCTCCTGCGCTGCGGGCTTGGCGCGCGGCTTGGCAAGTCGCAGCACGATTTCGCCGCGCAGCAGCTCGGCGGCGCGCGGCTCGAGCTTGAGCGCCGAGTACGCTGCGATGTCCTGCCGCAGGTAGCCGAGGTGAATGAGCTGCCGGATGACGCTCGTCCACTCGTCGCGCGAAAGCTCCTTGCCGATGCCGTACACGCTGAGTTGGTCGTGATCCCACTGCGAGATCTTCTCGGACGTGTTGCCGCGCAGCACGTCGATGACGTGTCCGATCCCGAATCGCTCGCCCGTCCGGTAGACGGCCGAGAGCGCCTTTTGCGCGTCGATAGTCGCGTCGAAGAGTTTGGGCGGGTCGAGGCAGACATCGCAGTTGCCGCAGTCTTGGTCGAGTCGCTCGCCGAAGTAGCCGAGCAGTACACGACGCCGACACGTGGTGGCCTCGGCGAACGCGGTCATCGCTTGGAGCTTGTGTAGCTCGACGCGAATCTGCTCCGGATTGCTGCCGCGCTCGATAAGCATGCGGCCGGTTACCACGTCTTGGAGGCCGTAGAGGCAGAGCGCCTCGGCGGGGGCGCCGTCTCGGCCTGCTCGGCCGGTCTCCTGGTAGTAGCCCTCGATGTTCTTAGGCATGTCGTAGTGCACGACGTAACGAACGTCGGGCTTGTCGATGCCCATGCCGAACGCGACGGTCGCAACCACCACATGCACGTCGTCTCGCAGGAAGCCGTCTTGCACGCGCGAGCGCTCGGCAGCGGATAGGCCCGCGTGGTACGCGGCCGCTTTCACGCCCGCCTTGCGCAGACGCGCCGCGACCTCGTCGACACGCTTGCGCGAGAGACAGTACACGATTCCCGAGTCGCCCGGCCGCTCGGCGACGAAGTGCTCCAGCTGCTTGGGCGCACTCACTTTGTCGGCGACGGTGTAGCGGATGTTGGGCCGGTCGAAGCCGGCCGAGAACACTGGCGCACGCAGGAGATGCAGCCGCTCGCGGACGTCCTCCCGCGTCTGGTCGTCGGCGGTGGCGGTCAGCGCGATCAGCGGGATGCCCGGGAAGAGTTCGGGGAGACGGCCCAGCTGCACGTACTCCGGGCGAAAGTCGTGACCCCACTGCGACACACAGTGCGCCTCGTCGATCGCGAACAGCGAGATCGGCATCGTGCGAAGCATCTCCAGGAAGCCGTCGAGCATCAGGCGCTCTGGCGCGACGTAGAGCAAGTCGATCGCTCCGGCTCGCAGGTCGCGCAGCACGGCGCCCGACTCCTCGGGCGCGAGCGAGGAGTTCAGGCACGCCGCCGATACCCCGTTGGCGCGCAAGGCGTCGACCTGGTCCTTCATCAGCGAGATGAGCGGAGAAACCACAATCGCGGTGCCCGGACGGTGCATCGCCGGAATTTGGAAGCAGAGCGACTTGCCGCCGCCAGTGGGCATCAGCACGAACGCGTCGCCACCGTCGATGATGTGCTCCACGATCTCGCGCTGGTGCGGCCGGAACTCACGGTAGCCGAATACTTCGGCAAGCGTGGCGTCAATCGTGGTGGCGCGAAGCGGCATGCGAGCCTCATCATCTCGGCGAGTGTGGCTCCGCAGCGTAGCGCGCGGGTCTGACACACAGCAAACTGGAAGCTTGCCGCGGGCGGAGGCGAGAGCAGCTAACCGCTCGGCAGGTCGCCCGCCGCCGAGTACAACCACCCCGACACTTGTCGCGCGTATGCGCCAAATGGGTCGAGCTCGCTCGGCCCACTATCGAGCGCAAGTGGCGGCAGACTCGACTGCACCTGCGAGGTGCTGACCGTGAAGTCGACCGACTGTGTGGCCTCGGTGTTGCCGACAGCGTCGACTGACCAGTACTCGAGCGTATGGGTTCCGACGTCAGACGTCGTCACCACTGTCCCGCTCGCTACATCGCCGCCATCTAGGCGGTAGTTGGTGCGTGCGACGCCGACGCCGCCGGTGTTGTCCTGCGCGGTGAGTGTGATCGTGGCCGTGTCGACGTAGGCCGAGCTGGCGTCACTGCTGGTCACAGGCGCCGTCACGTCGACCAAGAACTCGACGATGGTGGGCGTCTCGACGTTGCTCGCGTTATCAATCGACCAGAACTGCACCGTGTGGGTGCCGTCACCAGTCGCGACCAGGACCGTACCGGTCGTCAGCACGCCGC
>JARLGT010000088.1 GCA_031292615.1 Coriobacteriia bacterium
CGACCCCACCACCCTAACGCCCCCGGGGGGGGGGCAGGACCACCGACCGCCCCCCCGCCCCCCCCGCCCACCCCGCCCCGCCACACTGGCGACTCCACATCGTCGCGGCACCAGCCGCCCTCGACGCCGGGCTCCTACAGCGATGCGAGACCAATCTGGATTACCTCCAACATGCCGGCGTGCAGCTTCGGGTTGGCGAGGCAGATGCCGTCGGCGCTCGGCGTCCAAGGGGTACCGTCGTGGTCCGTGGCCAGCGCTCCGGCCTCGCGGGCGATGGCGATGCCCGCCGCGACGTCCCACGGCTTGAGGTGGAACTCCCAGAAGCCGTCGGCGCGGGCTCCGGCGACGTGGCTACAGTCGATGGCGGCCGAACCGTCTCGGCGGATGCCATGCACGGGGTTGCGCAGGAACGCGCCCAGGACCGCGATCGCGCGATCCATCGGGAGCGCCCGGTCGTAGGGGAAGCCGGTGATCAGCAGCGCCGTGTCGACAGTCTCGGCGTCGGAGACGTGAAGCGGAATGCCCTCGCGCGTTGCACCGAGGCCCACCGCGGCGGCGTTCATCTCGCGCAGCGCGGCGTTGTAGACGGCGCCTGCGACCGGCTGGCCGCCACGCAGGCAGGCAACCGAGACCGAGTAGCACGGGTAAGAGTGGACGAACGACGTCGTCCCGTCGACGGGGTCGATGACCCACACCTCATCGTCGTACAGGCCGCCGCGCGCAACGCCAGCCAGGTCGTAGACCTCTTCTTCCTCGCAGACAAAGCGCGCGCCCTCGACTCTCTCGGCGATTGCTCGGCAGACCGCGACGCCGGACGAGACATCGGTATCAGTGACGAGATCGCTTGAGGCGGACTTGCTGCGAATCTCGCCCATGTCGGCGACGCGCGCCTCAACGATCGCGCCACCTTCGCGAGCGGCGGCGATTGCGGTATCGAGAAGCTTCTGCACGGGTGTCGGTCTCCTCGGGGATAATCGGACGGTATGTGTTTGACAGTGTACCTGCTCGTTGCCGCCGTCGGCGGTACACGCCAACGCGTTTCAAGGGAGTCAGTGTGTTCAACGAGGGCCTCACCGCACCGCTTTCCGCCGAACAACTCGCCGAGCTGAGCGATCGCGCACACGCTGCGCGCGGCACCGTCCTCACCGCCACCGCCGTCGCTGCTTCCGGTCACCCTGGGGGCTCGTTCTCGTCGATGGAACTCTACACGCTGCTCTTCTCGTGCGCGCGCCTTCGCCCGACCGAGCCTCGCTGGGAAGGCCGCGATCGTATCGTGGTCAGCCACGGCCACACGTCGCCTGGAGTCTACTCGGCGATGGCGCAGGCGGGTTTCTTCGACGCCGAGCAGGTCGCAGCGCACTTTCGACAGGCCGGCAGCGTCTTCGAAGGGCACGTGGAGCGCTCCGTGCCGGGGGTCGAGTGGTCCACGGGCAACCTCGGCCAGGGGCTCTCGGCGGGTGTCGGGCTTGCGCTGGGTGCGCGGCTGACGGGCGCATCGTGGCACACGTTCGTTGCGATGAGCGACGGTGAGCAGCAGAAGGGGCAGGTGGGGGAGGCTCGGCGGCTTGCGGCGAAGTACGCGTTGGGCGACATCACTGCCGTCGTGGACTGGAACCACATCCAGATCTCGGGTCGAACCGACGAGATCATGCCCGTGCCGGTCCCCGCCGACTGGGAAGCCGACGGCTGGCGCGTTATCGAGTGCGACGGTCACGATCTAGCCGCGCTTCACGCTGCGATCGCGGACGGCGTCGGGGACGGCGTTCCCACAGCGATTCTCGCGCACACTGTCATGGGCAAGGGCGTCTCGTTCATGGAGGACATCCCGGAGTTCCACGGCCGCGGCCTCACCGCCGAGGAGTACACCCGCGCGATGGCCGAGCTAGGCCTGGATCCCGCAGCACTCGAGAAGGCGCGGTCAGAGCGCACGCGGCCTTGTACGGTCACTGCGCTCGACCATCGCACGCCCGCGGTCGCCTTGAACCTCGGAGTTCCACAGACCTATGGCGCCGAGGCCGAGACCGACGACCGCTCGGCTTGGGGAACCGCCCTCGTCGACCTCGCCGATGCCAACCCCGACGTAGTGATCGCAGTGCTCGACTGCGACCTAGCCCAGTCGGTCAAGACCGAGGCGTTCTGGAAGAAGTACCCCGAGCGCTTCATCCAGTGCGGTGTCGGCGAGCACAACGCTGCGACCATCGGTGGGGCGTTGTCGACTGTGCCGGGCGTGGTGGCGTTCTGGAGCGACTTTGGGGTGTTCGGCATCGACGAAGCCTACAACCAGCAGCGACTTAACGACATCAACGGCGCTGCCCTCAAGCTTGCCGTGACGCACTGTGGGCTCGACGTGGGCGAGGACGGCAAGACGCACCAGTGTCTCGACTATGTTGGCGCGCTGCGCGACTTCTTCGGATGGCGAGTCTTCGTGCCGGCGGATCCCAATCAGACCGACCGGATCATCCGGGCCGCCGCGGCGCTGCCCGGGAACATCGCCGTTCCGATGGGTCGCAGCAAACTGCCGGTCATCCTGAATGACGGCGGTGCACCACTCTTTGGCGAAGGCTACGAGTTCGCGCCCGGCGAAATTGTCTGGGCGCGCGAGGGCGCCGACGGCGTTGTGCTCGCGATGGGCACCCTGGCAGGCGCTGCCGTGGCCGCCTCCGATGCGCTGCGCCAGGACGGTTGCGAGCTCGAAGTTGGCATCGTCGCAACGCCGCTCGAACTGGACGATGCCGCGATGCGCTACGCCGCCGAGGCTCCGCTTCTCGTCAGCGTCGAGGACCACAGCGTGCGCACGGGCCTGGGCGCTTCTGTCGCCGAGTGGCTGGCGCGCAATGGCGGCGAGGCGCGACTGGTTACGATTGGCGTCGAGGGCTACCAATCTTCAGGCGCGTCGGCCGATCTCTTCGCACGAGCTGGTCTCGATGCCGCCGGTATCGCCCAACGTATCCGCCGAGAGCTGCAACTCGGTTAGACCTGCTCGGGCTCCTCGGCGGCGCCGGGCGTCCCCATCGCGTCGGGCATCGGCGCGTAGGAGCGAAGCGCCGCTATGACCTGCGCGTGTACGTCGGCATCGTCGTTGGGCTCGCCGGGAGAACCGAGGGCCGTCAGCTCGTCGAGTACGGCGGCTGTTGCGATCGGGACGGCGGCCTCGCACTCCGGCGAGAGTTCAAGCACCCAATCCTCGATCGCGTCGATCTGGACGCCGATGCAGACGGCGTGCGGAGCGGTACCCACTAGGTCGGCGGCCTGAAGGATGTCGATGAGTGCGACATCGTGCATCGAGTGCGGCATCTGGTTGGGAGCGATCTCCTCGGGCGTCATGCGCATAACGGTACCCGCGGGCAGTCCCGTCTCGCGCACGGCGTCGACGATAACGAGCTCGTCGATGTCGCGGAACATGTCCAGAATCATGTAGCTCATTGTGCCGGCATCAACGACCTCGACCGTGTCGGGGAACTTGTAGCCGGCAAGTAGCATCTCGACGACTCGCGGGCCGATTCCGTCGTCTCGCATGAGCGGGTTTCCCACACCCATGACCAAGATGCGCTCGGTCTTGTCCGCCATCATCCGGCTGCGACGAGTGCGGGCTCGCTTGCGAGCATCGCCGACGTGTCGCCCTCGAGTAGCAGGATGCGCTCCTCAAGGGGCAGTTCGGCGCGCGCCTTGTCGCGTGCGTCGTTGCTGGTGGCGAGTGTCTCGCGCATCATCACGAGCAGCAGGTAGCGGCCGTGCGCCGTCAGCGTGATCTCCTCGCGCGTATTGGTCGCGACACCGCCGACCATCGTCATAAACGCGATCTCGGCGGCCAGCCCGAGGTCTGCCGAGATGCCGAAGTCCTTGCGGAAGCGCGGCTTGTCCAGACGCAGACCGAAGAGGTCCGTGACAAAGCGGTAGCGCATCTGCGCGAAGAATCCGTACTTCTCCCCGCGCTTGACCACGCCCATCCGGCCGGCGTCGACTCGCGCGCCGTACTCGGCAAGCGAGAACGTGTTGCCGTAGATGGTGCCGTCAAGAAACGAGAGCGCTCCGGAGCCCACGCCAACGTACTCGGGGTAGTCGACGATGTACTCGTCGATCATCGCATTGCGGTCGCGTGAGAACGTCCAGGCGCTGCCAGGCTCAAACTCCGGGGCAAGCGCGTCGGCAACGAGGCGGTAGTAGCGCGCTTCGCGGTCGAAGTCGATCTCGCCCACGGTCTGAGCGAGTTCTCGGCGTCGCAGGGGAGAAGCCATCAGCGGGTAGAACGTCGTCTGGTTTGCGCCGGTCGCCTTCACAAGCTCAATGTCGCGCAGAAGGATGTCTTCCGTCTGGCTCGGGAAGTTGAAGATCATGTCGACGTTAAACGACGGGAACTTCCCCTGCATGAACGAGAGGCGCTCGAAGACCTCTTCTCCCGTGCCGTACTTGCCGTAGCGGTCCATCTGTCGCAGGAGGCGGTCGTCGAAGCTCTGGACGCCGCAGGAGAGCCTGTCGACCCGTCCGTCGAGGATCTCGCACATCTCATCGGTGAGATGGTTGGGGCTTGTCTCGGCCGAGACCTCAAGGATGCCCGGGAAGAGCTCCTTTGCTAGATCGATCGTTTCCGCGAGTTCGTCGAGAAGGATCGTCGGGGTTCCGCCGCCGATGTAGAGCGACGCGAAGTCGTAGCCGATGTCGGCGACAAGGCGCATCTCGGCACGCAGATGCGAGAAGTAGTCGCGGGCCCACTCCTCCTTGTAGAGGAAGCGATTGAACGAGCAGTACGTGCAGAGGCGCTCACAGAATGGGACGTGTGCGTACAGCACGTAGCCGTGGCCTTCTTGTGGCCCGGGCAGCGCATCAAGAGTGCACGGCGAAGTTGCGAGATAACGTCGATTCAAGATGCCGAGAGCGTTCGAGATTACGCGTTCCGAGAACACAGCGCCTCCAAGCTTGGACAGTTAGTGGGCTGCCGGGCCCGGTGGGTCTGATTCATGTGGTGCCGTACCCTCAGCGGCCCTTGAGCCACTGACCCATGTCGCGTAGCACAAACACGTTCTTGACGTTGTACCACAGCGACGGGTCCATTCCTGTTACCGATGCACAGAACGGGCCCCGTTTCCGGGGCCCGTTCGTCCGTGCAACGCACGCCGCGAGAACTAGTGCTTCTCGCTGACGCTCTCTTTCCACGCGAAGATCATCGCCGACGGGGCGAAGTTGTAGATGTTCGCGAGGTACACGTGGGCAGCCGTGAAGATCAGGATGACCCACATGATCCAGAAGTGAACGATACGGACACCCATCGGGTCTCCGCCGCCACCCAGGTTGAACTGCGCCGCGATCCAGTCCGTGCCGGCGCGGAAGAAGGGCATCCCAGAGGTCGGTCCCCAAAGGCAGAAGCCGGTGTAGGCAGCGGCCAGTATGAGGAACGGCGTGACGATGTAGGCGATCTTCTGCAAAACGCCGTACTTCGCCGAGATAGGGTGATCCTTCTTGAAGAACAGGTAGTACTTGACCCACGGCAGCATCTGGTGACGGTTGGCAGCCTGCGGCAGCCAGTTCTTGTAGTCGTAGTCGACCTCACGCGTGTTGGGCATGATGGCGTCCTTGACGAAGAACATGAGCACCAGACGCACGATCAGGTTAATGAGCAGCACGAACATCCAGAAGAAGTGGGTGCCTCGCGCAAGTCCCATCAGCCCGCCGAAGATCGGGTAGTGGATGTAGAAGCCTGACAGGGTCAGGAAGCCGATTGCGAGCACGTTGATCCAGTGCGTCAGCACGAACGGCATCGGGTGAGCTTCGCGGTAGAGGTCGTGTGACATCTACTCCACCCCCCAAGCGTTCGTATAGACCGTGCCCCTCTTGCCAGTTTTGCGTTCAATCACGTGAACGCCGCATCCGATTCAAGGATCGAAGCTGCGAGCGATCCGAGCAGCTTCCATCGGCTTCGTAGGATCAAGACACGGAGCGCCGATCAGTGACTTCTCGAGCGTGCCGACCATGCCGGTATCGTCGCGGCCACCCATGTTCCAGGTGGACGGAGTACAGACCTGGTAGCTGTCGATGCGGCCGCTCTTGACGGTCATCCAGTGACCGACGGCGCCACGTGGTGCCTCCCAGAGACCGGCACCTTCGCCAGCGGTTGCGCTTGACGGCTCGAAGAGCTTGACGTCGCCAGCCTTGACGGCGGCGAGCAGCTCGTTGACCCAGTCAAGGCCCCAGCCGGCTACGACGGACGCCTCAAGGTTGCGGGCAGCCACACGGCCGAGCAGAGAGACCAGAACTTCCGGGTGACCGGTTGCGCCAAGCTTGGCTAGCGCGAGGTCGACGATCTTGACGACCTCGGGAACACCCTTGAGGTAGGCGACGAGCATGCGCGAGAGAGGGCCGGCCTCCATCGGCTTGCCGTCGTAGCGCGGAGCCTTGGCCCACGTGTACTTGTCGTTGACGTCGTACTTCGTGAACTCGGGGTTCGTCATGCCGTTCTTGGGATTCAAGTTGCCATCTTCGGGCTTGAACCAAGAACTCTTGACGTACTCCTTGACCTTCTCGACGTCGGCTTCCTCGGCCTTCAGCGAGCCGGCCATGACGACGCCTTCGGGCATGTAGCGATCCTTGGCGAGCAGCGACTCCTTGTTGAAGACACCCCATGCCAGGAAGTTGCCCCAACCGCCGCCGTACTTCAGCGCGTCGGTATAGAACGGTGCGATCGCCAGCGTGTCTGGGATCATCGTGTTGTTCACGAAGTCCGCGACTCGCTCGAGGCGGAACAGCACGTCGCCGAGCTTCTCTTCTGTCGGAACCCAAGCGGTTCCGCCGGGGAGCGACGTCATGAAGTGCGGGAACTTACCGCCCATGACAGCGATGATGCGCGCGGCCTCGGCCTGGAACTCCAGTGCCTCGAGGTAGTGCGCGACCGCGATCAGAGCCAGCTCCGGCGGCATGTTCTGCGCGTATGCCGGATGGTTGAACCAACCGTTGGTGAAGATCGAGAGCTGCCCGCCAGCGACCAGCGTCTTGAGCTTGTCCTGCACCTGCTTGAAGTTCGAGGTGGTGGTACCAGCCTGCTCCGCGAGCGCGTACGTGTTCGCGATGTCGGCCGTGAGCGCCTTGCCCGGATCGATGTAATCCAAGGCGCCGAGTGTGTAGAACCACAGGATGTGGCTGTGCAGGTACTGGGCAGCCTCAATGATGTTGCGGACGATGCGTGCGCCGTTAGGGATGGTGATCCCAAGCGCCGACTCGGCCGACATGGTGGAGGCGTGACCGTGGGAGATGGGGCAGACGCCGCAGATACGCTGCGCGACGTAGAACGCGTCCGAAGGCGCGCGGCCCTTCATGACCATCTCCATACCGCGGAACAGGGAGCAAGAGACCCAAGCATCGGTGATGATGCCGTTGGTGACTTCGCACTCGACGCGGAGGTGACCCTCGATACGTGTGACGGGGTCGATGGTGACGTTCGGAGTACCCACTACTTATCGCCTCCCTTCTTCATACGCTTGCGGTCGTAGTCTTTCATCTCTTCGGTCTCAGGACCCTCGCCGATACGACCGGCGAGACCCATGCCGACGCCGTGAACGACAAGCGCGCCGACAACGACTCCACCAGCAACTGCCCCGATGGTCGCTGGGCTCCAGCCGCCATCCGAAGCGCCGACGTGGCCGAGGCCAACCTTGCGCATGCGGGACAGGAAGGGCGCGTTCTCGTCGACCCAGTTGAAGCCGCCGCAACCAATGCACGGCGAACCGGAGTTGACGCACCACGACGTCTTGTTGTTCCAGCGCACGATCGGGCAGTTGGTGTACGTCTGGGGCCCCTTGCAGCCCATTGCGTACAGACAGTAGCCCTTGGCCTCTTCTTCCGAGCCGAACTGGTAGACGAACTCACCGTTCTCGAAGTGACCACGGCGCGGGCAGTTGTCGTGAATCGTCTGCCCAAAGATGAGCTTGGGACGGCCGAACTCGTCGAGCTTGTCGACGAGCGCCTGCGTGACCTTGCCTTGGTCGTCCAGACCGCCGAGAAGCAGCACGTCGATGACCATGGCGACCAGCCACACGGGGTTGACCGGGCACGTGGGAAGGTTGATGACCGGAGTCTTGATGCCTTCCTGCGCGAGATACTCGCCGATGCCCATAGCTCCGCCGGGATTCGGGTAGGCCCTCACCCAGCCACCATCAACCGCGCACGAGCCGACAGCGATGATTGCGGCTGCCTTCGGCGCAACTTCCTTGATCTGATCCAGGCCCGTCTTGCCGGCGACGCGGAGTGCGTTGCCGTCAAAACCGGTCATGACCGCGCCCTCGTACACCATGATGAACTTGCCGGAGCTCGCATCGATGGTCTGCCTGAGTGCCTCCTCGGCGGAGTCACCCGTGGCATACATGATGGTCTCCATGTAGTTCATCGACAGAATGTCGAGCACGATCTGTGCGACGTCGGGGTTCTCGCTCTGAGCGGTCGACTCGGTGCAGCCAGTACAAAGACCGCCGTCGAGCCAGACTGCTGGCGCCAACTTGCTCGCCGCAGCGGCCTCAACAGCGGCCGCGATCTGCGGAACTGCGAGTTCGCTCAGGCCGAGCATCGCGGCCACGGTACCGCAGAACTTGAGGAAGTCTCGGCGGGAAACGCCATGGTCGGCAAGCTGGTCGTCGAATGTAAGAACCTCTTGCGTCATGCCATACACCTCCTTGTGTGAATCGCTTTTCTTAGTACGGCAGTACTGATCCGGTATGCGGTCGGTACAGGCAATGCGCCCCGGATGAAGCACGGTCAGACTCCGGCAGTCCTCCTCTCGGCAAGACTCAGGGGGTTTGACGGACGTCGCGCGGACGGGAATGGGCGCGACGAAGCGCCGATCACCGATCCGAACCGAGAGGAATGTGCCGACGGACACGCCGCGGCGAGACGGCCTCAGAGGCCGTGAGTGGGACGGTGCCTGAATCGTCGCACGGTTGCGACGGGGGAGGGAACTAGAGTGACGGGCCCTGATGCGGGCGAGGTTCTATAGTATTGACGTGCGGCACTCAAGTCGGCCCAGCCCTCCCTCTCGTTCACGCGCAGGTGGCGCCACCTAGGGCAGTTCTCGACGCTACCTTCAGACATTCTACACTTCACGTCGCTCACCTGCGACGTTGTTCTGAATGAACCTTGCTAGACTGGGACATCGAATCCACAGATGGGTTTGCAGGTAAGCCGCTGCGAAGCGGGAATAGGCTGTCTTAAGCACATTCATTCGAAAGGGAAATGCATTGGCCGTCTCTCCAGGCAGGCTTGTCGTCGATATTCGGGCGTTCGACCCGGCGCTTCGACGCAACCTCATCTTCTCCGTCGTAGACATGCTCGTCGGCATGGGGTGCAGCGACCAGCTGCTGCTCGTGACCGACCATGAGCCGAGCGGTATCGGCTATCAGATCGATCTGCGCAAGGAGACGCGCGGCAAGTTCGAGTTCGCCTACAGCCAACGCTCCGACGGAGCATGGGTGGCGATGATCTCGAACAAGCGTCCGTAAGTTCTAGCTTGCCGCCAGGCGTGGCAGCAGCCGCGCAAGATCGTCGAGCGATCCCGTGAAGTCCGCCGTGGGTGCCACTCCGCGTCCGACGTAGAACGTCGACATCCCCACGTCGGCGGCGGTCATGTCGAGCACGCGATCGTCCCCGACCATCAGCGCCTGACCGGGCGCAACCCCCAGCATCTTCGCCACCTCGAGGTAGTAGGCGGGGTGTGGCTTGGCCGCGTGCATGTTCTCGTACGACGTGACCAGATGCACTGGCAGATCGGCGATGTCGGCCCAACGCATGCGCTCGTCGATGGCCGAGCGAGGGAAGATCGGATTCGTAGCGACGGCCACGCACAGGTCAAGTTCGAGCGCACACTCGACCGCACGGCGCGCCCCTTTGCGTGGACCCATCGTTCCTTTGAGTGACGGGAAGACGTCGGCGTAGAAGCGCTCGAAGGCGATGGCGTACTCGTCGAGGTCCAGGTCTGCGCCGGTCATCTCGTGAAAGCGGGCGTTGAACGCCTCGCGATTGCTAAGTCCCGGGTGCGGAAGGCTCATCGCCTCGGTGCCCTGAAGGACGGCATCCAAGCCGAGGCCCACGTTCGCGCCGGTCCCGAGCACGTCGGCGACAAACGGCCCAAGAACGGAAAAGTACTCCCTGAAGAAGGCATCGAGATCGATGTCGAGGAGAGTTCCGTCAAGGTCGAACAGGACTGCCCCAAGCACGTTGGCCCGCCTCTTTTCGCTGTGCCTGCCGGATAGCTGCGAATCGTAGCACGCCAGATGCGCGCGGGAGTTTCCTGAACGAGACTTGACACCCGGTATACGGGAGGGGGTATCCTCGGGATTGAGACCGATACCCCTAGGGGCATTATCGAGCCGATAGGATGGATGAGACATGCCAGCGGTCAGCGAACGCGTAGAGTCGGCACTCCAAGACATCTGTGGGGAGAACCGGGTCCGAACCGATCCTCGCGAGCGCTCGATGTACTCGTTCGATATCGGTGCTATGCCGTTCCTCGTCAAGCCTTTCGTGGGGGCCGGTCAGGCCGGCGCTGTTGCACGACCGCGGGACGAGGCAGATGTCGTCGCCCTCGTAAGCTTGGCCCGTGCTGAGGGGCTCAAGATCGTTCCGCGCGCCTGGGCCACCAGTGGGTATGGCGGCGTGCTGCCGCCCGAAAGCGCGATCGTGGTCGACGTCTCCGGCATGCAGCGCGTGCTCAGCATCGACGCCGCCTCGCTTATCGTGCGTGTTCAAGCGGGGGCTATCTGGGAGCAGATCGACCGGGAGATCGCCCGACAGGGCCTAACACTGCAACTCTACCCGTCGTCATATCCCAGTTCGTCTGCCGCGGGCTGGCTTGCGCAGGGCGGCAGCGGGTTTGGAAGCTTCGAGTACGGCGCCTTCAAGGAGATCGTCACTGCCGCCCGCGTCGTGTTGCCGACTGGGGACGTCAGGGAGTTCGCCGGCGAAGAGCTTCTCAATCTGGTTGCTGACGCCGAGGGCATCACTGGGATCATCACCGAGGTCGAGTTCCGCGTTCGCCCGCTCGAGGAGGAAGTGCATCGGCTCATCGCATTTCCCGACGCCTTCAAGCTTGGAGCCGCCCTCAGCGAGATCTCGGCGGCCGATCTGCCGATCTGGTCGATCACCTTCCTCAACCCGGAGTCCACAAGGCTCAAGAAGCAGCTACCGCACCGCCACGGGCATCCGTGGGAAGAAGCTCATCCGCACTACGAGCCCGATCTGCCGGCTGCCTACCTCGCCGTGATTGCGTATCCGGCGTCTCGGCGCGGCCACATCGACGAGAGACTTGCGGCCATCAGCGAGAAGCACCACGGGGCCGAGCAGCCCGACGAGGCTGCCGAGCACGAGTGGGAGCAGCGCTTCTCGCCGATGCGTCTCAAAAGGATGGGACCTTCTATCGTCCCGACCGAGGTCATCGTCCCGCTGGCCGAGATGCCCAACGTGCTCGCCGAGATCGGCGCCAAGATCAAGCAGCCGTTCATTCTCGAAGGCATGGCGGGCAAAGGCGACAAAGTCGTGCTTCTTGGCTTCATCCCGCATGACGAGCGCACGCTGGCGTTCAACCTTGCCTTCGCGCTATCACTGTCGGTTATCAAGATTGCGAAGGCGCACGGGGGAGCGGCGTACTCCACGGGCCTGTACTTCCGCAACGAGGCGGACAGCGTCATGGGCGCCGCACGAGTCAAGGCACTACGCGAGTTCAAGCACGCCGTAGACCCGGACGACCTGCTCAACCCTGGCAAGGTCGTCGGTAGCGGGCTGATCAACTCCATCATGGGGCTCGCGACAGCGTTCGAGCCCGTCGTGCGCCCGATCGCGAACGCCGCTAAGCCGCCGTCGGGACCCGGCGACCTGTCTCGAGACGTTGCGGGCATCCCGGCGGACGTCGCTTTCATGGCCTACGCCTGCGCGCGGTGCGGCTACTGCGTTCCCACGTGCGAGCAGTACTCAGGTCGCGGGTGGGAGAGCCAGTCGCCCCGCGGCAAGTACGCGTTCATTCGAGACGTGATAGCCGGTCGCGCCAAGTGGGACCGTGCTGCGATCGACACGATGCTTGTCTGTACGACGTGCGAAGTGTGCAACACGCGCTGCCAGCTGCAGCTCCCCATCGAGCACAACTGGATGGAGATGCGTGGCAAGCTCATCAACGAGGAGAAGCGCGGCACATTCCCGCCGTTCGAGATGATGGCCGCCTCGCTGCGCGGCGAGAACGACATCTGGGCCGGAAAGAGCGAGAACCGCGACGCATGGGTTCCCGCCGACGTGGCCGAGAAGATTCCGGAGCAGTGCGACATCCTCTACTTCGCAGGATGCACTGCTAGCTTCGTGGAGACCGATATCGCCGAGGCGTCGATCCGTCTGCTGCAGGACTCCGGCTGCAGCGTCGGCTACATGGGCAACGACGAATCATGCTGCGGAATCCCGATGAAGGTCGCCGGCAAGTGGGACCTGTTCGAAGAGATCTACGAGCACAACGTCGCTGAGGCCAGGAAGCGTGGTGCGAAGACGATCGTCACCTCCTGCCCAGCGTGCGGCCTGGTCTGGAAGGAGCTGTACGCCAACCTTGCCGCCGAGCGGGGCGAGGAGTACGAGTTCGAGATCAAGCACTACTCCGAGCTCGTGGCACCCGCTCTGGCCGACGGCAGGCTCGAACTCAAAGTGAATCCCGTCGAAGGCCAGACGATCACCTTCCATGACAGCTGTCACATGGGTCGTGCCCAGGGCAACTACGAGCCACCGCGTGACATGCTTAAGGCGATTCCCGGCATCGAGTACGTCGAGATGGAGCACAACCGCGAAGAGGGGCTGTGCTGTGGTTCCGTTCTCACGCTGGTAGGCGAGATCGAGGTGGCACCGAGGCTCGGTGGGCACCGCCTTCAGGAGGCGGTCGATGCTGGAGCCGACACCGTCGTGGCGCTCTGCCCTTGCTGTCAGGTGCAGCTGCGCGACTCCAACATCAAGAACGAACTGGGTCTGAAGATCGACGACCTCTCGCGTGTGGTCGCTGTGGCGGCTGGATACGACATCCCGGAGTCCACCGAGTACTCGATGTACATGTGGAGTTTCTTTGACAAGTTCATCAGGCTCATGGAGCCCGAGAACATGGCCAAGTTCATGGTGCGGATCTTCCCGCAGATGATGGACAACATGCCCGCCGGGATGAAGCCCATGATGCTGTCGATGAAGAGCGTTCCGGGCGGTCTGTCGATGATGCAGAGCATGATGCCCATGATGTTCCCAGCGATGGCCCCGGGCATCTTGAACAAGGTCATGCCGGACATGATTCGCGAGGTAGAAGAC
The DNA here is from genome assembly GCA_031292615.1 of Coriobacteriia bacterium. Taxonomy (NCBI): domain Bacteria; kingdom Bacillati; phylum Actinomycetota; class Coriobacteriia; species Coriobacteriia bacterium. Next base: position 13,294 of record JARLGT010000088.1, read on the forward strand.
GTCATGGGCGAGATGCCGCCCGACATGGCCGCGCTGATGCCCGACCTGCTGCCCAAGACGATGAACTCCCTGATGCCCACGTATCTGCCGCAGCTCATCCCGCACCTCGTGCCGCTGTTCATCGACTACGTGCGCAACGATACCTAGCCGCTTTCGAGTCGCGTTGAAGACGGTCGGCCTCGCGAGTTGAGGTCGGCCGTGTTCTCTGTCACTGGTGGATTGTGGCTCAAGTCACGGACGCTGGCGCCCGATACCCACGGTATGAAGACGCTCACAGCCAAAGACCAAGTAACGTCGCGACTGGTCGCCATTCCGATGTTCTCGGACCTTTCGGGAGAGAACCTCGAAACGATGGCGCGCATGGTTCAGTTGCGACGCTACCCCAAGGGTTCGTTCATCGTCGGCCAGAACGAGGTCGGTACGTGCATGTACCTGCTCGTGTCCGGTCGCGTGAAAGTGTCGCTGGCCAGCCCTGAGGGCAAGGAACTCGTGCTGAACTACCTCGAGGCCCCTGCGCACTTCGGTGAGATGTCCCTGGTGGACGCCCAGACGCGGTCGGCCGATGTTATCTCGGTAACTGACGTCGAGCTCTTCGCGCTGGACGGCAAGGATCTCTCGGCAGCCATTCAGTTGCAGCCGCGCCTTGCGCTCTCGCTGATCGCCACTCTTTCGAGGCGCCTGCGTCACACCATCGGCCGGCTCGAGGACATGGCATTTCACGACGCCACTCACCGAGTCATGCGCGTAGTACTCAATGTCGCCACCGCCGGACTTGAGACGCGCGGTGCGCCGGTCATCCAGGGCATGACTCACTACGATATCGCCACGCTCGCGGGCACGTCGCGCGAGACGGCAAGCCGAGTCATCTCGCAGTTGGCCCGAGAAGGAATCCTACAAACAAAGGGCCGCCGCATCGTCGTCGATCTAAGCTCCCTGAGCGAGAGACTCGCCCAGGACTAGCCAGCTTCCTCCTTTGAGTTGGAAAGCGCCGCGGGGGCAGACGTGGCGCTTTCCCATTTCATGGGGCGTTAGACTGGTCGCCGTCGGGGAGAAATATGCATTCGACCGACCCTGAGACGCACTGGAGGATCGATGAAGGACTTCACGCTTGAAGAGCTTGCCGAGTTCGATGGCCGAGACGGCCGCGCCGCCTATGTGGCGTACGAGGGCGTCGTCTACGACGTGAGCGAGAGCGCGATGTGGGGCTCGGGCGATCACGAGGGTCAGCATCAGGCTGGCGGCGACCTGACTGCGGAGCACGAGGACGCTCCGCACGATGTCTACGTCACCGACTTCACCGAGGTCGGCCGACTCGTCGGCTAGGCTCCATCACAGTGGGCAGACGAACGCCGTCGGCTGAGCGCCGGCGGCGTTTGCTCTTCTCGCGGCGCTCGCTCGATGTCGCTCGGCTAGATGCGGGCGAACTTAGCGACCGTCTCGATATGGAACGTCTGGGGGAACAGATCGACGGGTGTTGCGGCCGCGAGTCGGTAGCCGGCTGCCAGCAGCGACTTGGCGTCGCGCGCGAGCGTCGCCGGGTCGCACGACACGTAGGCGATCGTGCGCGCGCGGGTCTTGGCAATCGCGTCGATGGCCCCGTCGGCGAGTCCGGCGCGAGGCGGGTCGACGAGCAGCGAGTCGACGACGCCCATCTCCTTGAGTTCGCGCAGCGCGTCACCGCCGACGACCTCGGCGTACAGCTGGCTATCCTCCAGATTGCGGCGCAGATCGCGAACGGCGCTGCTCGCGGCTTCAACGGCGATGACGTCGCCCGCGACTTCGGCGAGCGGCAGCGTGAAGGTGCCGGCCCCGGCGTAGAGGTCGACCACGCGGTCGCTGCCGTCGGCATGCAGAGCATCCAGTGCGAGGCCCACGAGCAGCTCGGCGGCGGCGGTGTTGACCTGGAAGAAGCTCGGTGCCGAGACGGTCATGGCGCGACCGTGCAGGCGCTCGCGCCAGAAGCCGTTGCCGTTGAGCACCTCGACCCCAGTGACCTTGCGCTCCTTGTCGGGACCCTTCGCAAGCACCCGGACGATGCTGGTCGATCTCAGCGCGCGTCCCAGCGTTGTTGCGGCTGCCTTGCGGGGGAACGAGCCCGGCTCGGTCCACAGCGCAATCTCGACGTCGCGCGTGTTCGCGGCAACGCGAAGCGCGACCCGCTTGAAGCCGAGGTCTTGGCCGCCCGAGAGGTAGCGGAGCGCTCCTGACAGCGCCTTGGGAGCCTTCTGGAGCTTCGGGGGTAGCAGCAGACAGGAGTCGACCGGAACCAGCTCGTCGCTGCCAGCTTTGTGGTAGCCGATTCGCAAGCCGCCAGGGTCCATCCTCGCCACCAGCTCGATCTTGTTGCGATAGCCGTAGTCGCGCGGGGAGGCGACCGTCGGAGCGACAAGCTGCTCGGCATCGGCGATGTGCCCGATGCGCGTCAGGGCATCGACGATCGACTGACGCTTCGCGAAGAGTTGCGCGGTCGCCGAGATGTGCTGCCACGAGCAGCCGCCGCACACTCCGAAGTACGGGCACGGCGCCTCCACGCGCTCTGGCGACGGCTCGACGATCGACTTGATCTCGGCGCGGACAAAGCGGCCGTGGTCCTCGGCGATCTCGACTTCGACTACGTCACCGGGGCAGCCTGCTCGAACGAACGCGGCGCGGCCATCCTCGAGGTGCGCGATGGCGTCGCCGCCGTATGCGAGGCTTTCGATGTGCAGTTCGGTCACTCGGGCTCCAGTCGCGCGGGGGGTATGCTAGGGCATGGTACCGCGTTCTGTGCGATGGACGTTTGAGTCGGGCGGGATGTGCGCCGATACACTATTTGGGGTCGCCGCCAAACGGGGGAGCGGCGCCCAGTGCGCAGCCCGTGACCGTTTCGCCGAGGAGGGGCAGCCTGGTGGCATCGAAGACAGTTCTGATCGTTCACGACGATGCCGAGTTCGTCGATCGCCTGAGCAAGGCGTTGATCGACACCGGAGCATCGTTCGACATCGTCAACGCGCTGTCGGGTCCTCGCGCGCAGAGCATGATCGCCCAAACCGTTCCCGACGTCCTGGTTGTCGACGCCCAGCTCCTTGGAGTCGATGGCTACCAGTTCACGCGCGCCATCAAGACAGAGCCGACGACGCAGAACGTCCCGGTCGTCATCGTCACACTCGAGGCGAACGAGGCATCTGCGCTGAAGGCTCGGCAGGTTGGCGCCTCGGCGCTCATGTCCGCGGGTGCACTAGCATCGACGATTGCGAGCAAGATCGCGGCGCTCGCTGGGGTTGAGGTGGCCCCGGCCCCCGGTGCCCCGGCGGCTCGACCCGCGGCTCAGTCGGCAGCGGCGGCTCAACCCGGCTACGGGACCCCGCAGCCTGCACCTCAGGCCGCCGAGTACCCTGCGACTCCGACGGCCCCTGCGGTTGCGGCCAGCAACGGCAACGCGTGGCGCGCGGAGCCCGTCCAGGAAGAGGGCCCACACCTCGATGAGCTCTTGCGCCTGATGCTGGAGCGTGGCGGATCGGACCTCCACATCGCCGTGGGAAGCCCTCCGGGCATCAGGCAGCGCGGAGAGTTGCTTCCCATCGACACGATGCCTCCGATGTCTCCGCGCGGTACTCAGGAGATGATCTACTCGGTCCTCTCGGAGGAGCAGCGCAAGCGCTACGAGAACGAACTCGAGCTCGACTTCGCCTACAGCATCCCGGGCGTATCGCGATTCCGCGCCAACGTCTTTCAGCAGCGCAACTCCATCGGCGCCGTCTTCCGCGTCATCCCCATCGACATCCCGACGATGGAGGAGCTCGGCCTGCCCGCCGTATGTACGTATCTCGCGGAGCGTCCCCGCGGACTCGTACTTGTCACAGGTCCGACGGGCTCGGGTAAGTCGACCACGCTTGCCGCGATGATCGATCACATCAACTCGACCCGGCCTCTGCACATCATCACCCTTGAGGACCCGATCGAGTTCATGCACCGCAACAAGATGTCCTACGTCAACCAGCGTGAGATCGGCGAGGACACGCACTCGTTCGCGGGTGCACTACGCCGAGTCCTGCGCCAAGACCCCGACGTCATCCTTGTCGGCGAGATGCGAGACCTCGAAACTATCAGTGCGGCCATCACTGCCGCCGAGACCGGACACTTGGTGCTTGCGACGTTGCACACGACCGGCGCGCCTGAGACGATCGACCGCATTATCGACGTCTTTCCGCCGCATCAGCAGCAGCAGGTTCGCATGCAGGTATCGAATTCGCTGCAGGGAGTGCTCTCCCAGACGCTTCTGCGTAGCACGGACGGTCGCGGCAGGCATATGGCCATGGAGATCATGCTTGGAGTGCCTGCGATTAGTAACCTCATCCGTGAGGGAAAGACGCACCAGATGGAGACCATCATTCAAGGAAGCGGTTCGTTGGGCATGCAGACGCTCGATCAGAGTCTCAAGGTGCTGCTCAACTCGGGCAAGGTGTCGTTCGAGGAGGCCATCGGCAAGGCCAAGAGCCCACGCGAGCTGGCCCAGATGATGGGACGCAAGATCTAGTCGTCCACGTTCAAGCTTCGAGCCACTAGAGGCGCGGCGGGTCGCGAACAGCGCCCGCCGCTTCCCTTTGAGAGGATGTGCTCATGTCTACCGACAAAGTTCATGTTCGCTGGGCCGGCAACCGTCAGATGGTCGGTTGGGACGAAGCCGGGCACGCGGTTGTCATGGACGCGCCTGCCGGCTACAAGGGCGAGGGCACGGGCGCCCGTCCTCTTGAGATGTTCCTAGAGGCTTTGGCCTCGTGCACCGCTATGGACGTTGTCTCAGTGCTCGAGAAGAAGCGTCAGCAGTTCACGAGCCTCGAGATTGAGGTCACGGCACAGCAGCGGGAAGACGAGTTCCCGAAGATCTACACTGATATCGCGCTACTCTACGTTGTGCGTGGTCACGACGTCAGCGAGGCTGCGGTCGCTCGCGCGATCGAGCTCTCTGCGACCAAGTACTGCTCGGTCAAAGGGATGTTGGGGCCGCAAGTCAACGTTACGACGGCGTATCGCGTCGACGAGGACCTCGCTCCCGACGAGGACTGACGCTTCCCCCTGATACCTGCTGTGCACTGCACGTCAGCTTCAACCACTCCAAGCGAAGGGACTCACGTGTCTGAGGCCGTTTTGCTGCCCGTCTACAACGAGGCCGCCACCGTGGGCGACGTGCTCGACGCCGTCAGGTCCTTCTTCTTCGGCGAGGTAATCGTCGTTGATGACGGGTCGACGGACGCCACGACCCGCGTGCTCGCCGAGCGCGACGACGTCAGCGTCGTACACCTTGATCGCAACTGCGGTTACGGCTGCGCGCTGCGCGTCGGGTTTCGCGTCGCGAGCGACCTAGGCGTGACGCAGCTCATCACCATGGACTGCGACGGGCAGCACGAGCCCGCTCACATCCCGCAGTTCCTCACCGCGATCGAGCAGGGCGGCGACATCATCTCAGGAAGCCGCTACCTCCCCACCAGCTCGTCGGTGGGCGTGGCACCACCGCAGCGCGCAGCGATCAACCAGCGCATCACCGCGATGATCAATGAGAAGACCGGTTGGGGACTGACCGACTCGTTTTGCGGCTTCAAGGCGTACCGGATGGACGCGCTGGCGAGACTGCCGCTTAGCGAGTGCGGCTACGCGATGCCGCTCGAGCTGTGGGCCAAGGCGTGGGGAGCGGGCATGGACGTGCGCGAGATTCCCGTCGAGCGCATCTAC
>JARLGT010000089.1 GCA_031292615.1 Coriobacteriia bacterium
CAGCGGCTCTCAGTCGGCGATGATGGCACCCACCGAGGTACTTGCCGTCCAGTACGCGGGCGCACTGGGTCCTCTGCTCGACACGTCCGGTATCGCGTGGGGGCTGCTGACGGGCTCAACTCCGGCGGCTGAAAGGAGAGAGCTGCTGGCGCGCGTGGCGGACGGCTCGCTCCAAGTGCTGTTTGGTACCCACGCTCTGCTCGAAGAGAGCGTGGCGTTCAAGCACCTTTCACTTGCCATCGTCGACGAGCAGCACCGTTTTGGCGTCAACCAGAGGCTCGGCCTGCGCAGCAAGGGCGCTGCTGCCGACCTCCTCGTCATGACCGCCACACCGATACCGCGCTCGCTCGCGCTGACGCTCTATGGCGACCTCGATACCTCCTATCTGCGCGAGCGGCCCCGGGCCCGTCCGCCGGTGAAGACATCGCTCGTGCGCTCCGCCAGCCGAGACAAGGCCTACGAGCACGTCCGCGAGGCGGTAAAGGCAGGCCAGCAGGCCTACGTGGTCTGCGCGCTCGTCGACGAGTCGGAGGCCGCGGAGGCCCGTGCGGCAACGCGCGAGGTGGAGCGCCTGCGGGCAAAGGTGTTCCCGCAGCTGCGAGTGGGTCTGCTCACAGGCCGCATGAAGTCCGCTGACAAGCAACGCGTGATGCGCGAGTTTCGAGCCGGCGAGCTCGACGTTCTGGTCGCCACGACCGTCATCGAGGTGGGAGTCGATGTTCCCAAGGCCACGATCATGATCATCGAGGATGCGGACCGATTCGGCCTGGCTCAGCTGCATCAGCTGCGCGGGCGGGTTGGCCGAGGCGAACAGCCCGGCGAGGTCTACCTGTTCGCGGATCCCAAGAGCACCGACGCCAAGGAGCGGATGGCGGCGATCGTGTCGACCACCGACGGCTTTGAGCTTGCCGAGTACGACCTGCGACTGCGCGGCGAAGGCCACATTCTCGGCGACCGACAAAGCGGCCTTCCGGCGCTGCGACTGGCCTCCGTGCTCACGGACGCGGACATCATCCTGCAAGCTCGGGAGGATGCTGCCGCGATCATCGCCGCCGACCCACACCTCAAGTCCGCCGAGAACATCCCTTTGCAGCGTGAGGTCAAGCGCACGTTTGCCGCAGCGTGGCAGTGGGTGAGCAGCGGATGAGAATCGTCTCCGGGGAGTATCGAGGCAGGCGCCTCTCTGCACCCAAAGGCGATGAGACGCGTCCCACGACGGATCGGGTCAGGGAGGCGCTCTTCTCCAGCCTCGTCTCCTACGCCGGCGCAAATCTCGGCGGGGGCCGCGCCTTGGACGCGTTCGCTGGCAGCGGCGCACTGGGCTTCGAGGCGCTTTCCCGCGGAGTCGAACACGTGACGTTCCTGGAGCGCGAGCGGCCTGCCCTCGGCGTCCTCAGAGCCAATGCCGATACGCTCGGCGCTGCGCGGTCGGTGATAATCGTGAGCGGCGACACCTCATATCTTGCCGAGCGAGGCGCAATCCCCGGCGGCCCGTTCTCGTTGCTTCTGCTCGACCCCCCATATAGACTGGACGCCGGTGAGGTGGGGCAGTTGGTCGCGACACTTGTGGCGCGTGACCTGCTCGAAGAGGATGCCTTGATCGTCTACGAGCACTCCTCGGTCAGCGAAGCTGTCTGGCCCGCGGACGTCACTGCCTTGGCGTCAAAGCGCTACGGATCTACGACGGTAGACATCGCACGTTACGAAAGGGGGGCAGGGTCGACGTGAAGCGCGGAATCGTACCGGGCACGTTCGATCCTGTTACGTCCGGCCATCTCGACATCATCGAGCGAGCCTCCGTGCTCTTCGACGATCTCGTTGTCGGCGTTGCGCTTTCCCCCGAGAAGCATGGTGGCCCACTCTTCACTCCTGACGAGCGAGTTGACCTTATCGAGCAGGCGACTTCGCACCTGACCAACGTGTCGGTGCGCGCTTTTGATACGCTATTGGTGGATTTCGCCGAGGAGGTCGGTGCGTCGGTCATCTGTAAGGGCCTGCGCGCAATGACCGACTTCGAACGTGAGTTCCAGATGGCCGCGCTTAACTGGCGGCTCGATCGCGAGGTCGAGACCATGTTCATCATGGCCATACCTGAGTACATGTACTTGAGTTCGTCGGCGGTCAAGGAGATCGCTGCGCACGGTGGGAGTGTCCGGGGACTCGTCCCGGATGTCGTGTGTGAAGCGCTCTCGCGCAAACTGAGCGAAGCCCGTTAGGGAGGCACTTTCATGGACATCATGGCCCTGATCGACCGCATCGAGGAGATTATCGACAACGCCGGTGGCGTTCCCTTCACGAGTGCAAAGCGGGTCGACCCGGACAAGGTCTACGAGATCATCGACGAGGTGCGCGCTCAGTACCCCGACGAGCTCAAGCAGGCTCGCTGGATCGTCAAGGAGCGCCAGGAGATGCTGGAAGAGGCCGAGAAAGAGGCTAACCGCATCCTCGAGGAGGCGCGTGACCGCGCGCAGGCTCTGGCCAACGAGACCGAGGTCGTACGTCTGGCCGAGGCCCAGGCCGCCGACATCCTCGATAAGGCCCGCACCCAAGAGCGCGAGATTCGTCTCGGCGCCGAGGACTACGCCGATGAGATGCTCGCCAACCTCGAGGTCAACCTCGGCAAGTTGCTCACCGCCGTACAACGCGGACGCGATCGTCTGCAGGGCAAGGTCGGCGGCGGACAGCGCCAGTAGCTCGCTCTCTCACTCCAAGGCGGTAATCCCATGGACTCCTACCGGGTCGACATCCAGTCGATCCTCGAGGTGCTTGCCGAGACCATCGCTGTCAGTGACGATCTCGTGTTCGACACCTTTGAGGTCGGCACCGAGGTCTTCAAGCCGACAGGCCCGGCTCACTTCGACATCACGCTGACCAACACGGGCGCCGCAATCATCGGCATGGGGAAGGTTCGCTTGCCAGTGCTGGCTACCTGTGCGCGTTGCCTCGCCGAGTTCCCCACGGAGATAGACGCCGAGGTGGACGGCTTCTACGTGATGCGAGGACGCGACGTGGATCTGCCGGAGGAGCAGCAGGTTGAGTACATCGACTCTGAGTACCGAGTCGACCTGCTCCCTTCCATCATGGCCGCGCTGGTGGTCGAGGCGCCGTTCGCGCCGCTACACGACGAGAACTGCGCCGGAATGTGCGCGAATTGCGGCGCCGACCTTAACGAGGGCCCCTGCGGGTGCGAAACATCCGTAGACGACCTGCACCCGTTTGCCGGGCTCAAGGACTTGCTGGGTGACGACGCAGGTCATGGCGACTGACGACACGGTCACTCCGCCCCGCACCGCTAGCCCGCTTCTCGCTTCGCTACCCTCAGATCTCAACTCGTGGTTGGCGACCGCCGTCTCGGCGCTTGTGACCTACCTGCTCGTGAGCCACGGCCTGATGTCGAACGCGGCCGGCTGGCAGGCTCCGCTGTTCGTGGGCGCGATAGCCGGGCTTGTCGCGTCCTCGACGCTTCAGGGCGCGCTGCTTGGCACGGTCACCGTCGCAACCGGGTTGGCCCTGCTGCCACCGTCAGTTGCAGCGGGCACCCGACTCGGGTTGGGTGGATGGGCGCTTGGCGTGGTGCTGGCGCTGGTGGCGGCACTCGTCGTCGGCGGCATTCGCGAACGCAGTCCCTACCCGCGCGCGACGTTCGAGGTGTTGGTTGCCGTGGCACTGGTCGCCTGGCTCCTGGCCAGCCTCTGGGCACCCCTCTTCGCTGGTGGATACCCGCCGAGTGGCTACGGGCCGTTGAGTGCGACGACGATCCGTGAGGTCCCCAAGCCCCACACTTACGTCAACGACGATGCGCTCTACCGGCGCATCTACTACCTTGTCCACAGTGGCGAGCCCTATTACCGGGCGTTCCGAGATGCATGGGCCGGGCTGGGAGGGTCCCCGGCGTTTCCCAGTTCCGCCACGTCCGTACGTCTCCCGATCTTGTACTGGATCTGGGCACTCATGCCTGCCGACCCTCTATGGATCGTCTACCTGTTCCTGGTGGCCGTATCGGTGGGGGTGGTTGCGGCAGCTTCGATTGCGGGCCAGCTGGCAGGCGCGCGGTTCGCTCCGCTCGCCGCCGCCGCGCTCGTCGCATACGCAATGGGGTCGGCGATTACTGTCTACGTCACGTACGTCGACCTTCCCGCGATGTCCATAGCGCTTTTGGGCATCGCACTGCTCCTCCGCGGGCGGGTCGCAGACGATGTTGGCTACCTTTGGGCAGCGGCCGCCGTCGTGACAGCAGCCGCATTGACTCGCGAGATCCTCATCTATGTGACGCTCCTCGCACTCGTAACGGCCCTCTTCGAGCCCGCCGAGAGACGATGGCGATGCGTCGCGCCATGGATCGCCTCGCTCGGCGTGTTCGCGGTGGGCTACACGGCTCACGTGCTCGCAGTGCGTGGCATGCTGGTCCCGGGATCGGCGGCGATCACGTATTGGAAGGGGAGCCCGCTGTTCGCGATCGACTCGTTGGCACGCTTCACCGACATGTTCTCTGCGAACGGAGTGCTGCTTGCGGTCCTGTTCGTGCTCGGTGTGCTCGGGGCAATCGGCTCCAGGAAGCGCGCAGGGCTGCCGTTTGCGCTCTTTGCGGCGGCGGCACTCATCGCGCCTCTGCTTGTAATGCTGAAAGTCGGCAACCCCGGCATCGACGCGGCGGGCAACCAGGTCAACTACTGGGGCAACCTGTTTGTGCCGCTCGCGCTGGCGCTGTGGCCAGCATGGGTGCTGCAGATGCCCGAGGTCGAGGACGAGCCCCAAGAGACGGCTACCCACCTCCAGTAACGCGTGCTATCATCGTCGTTCGTGCGGCTGGAACGGCCGCACCACTTAGAGCAGAAGATCCGCCCCAAATGGGCGAAGATACGGAAGGACCTGGTTTCAGATGGCAGTTCCCAAGCGGAAGACCGGCCGATCCAAGACCAACTCGCGCCGCTCATCGCACGTGCTCGAAGCTCCGGCGAAGTCGGTTTGCCCGCAGTGCAACGAGGTCAAGCTCCCGCACCGCGTCTGCCCGACGTGCGGCTTCTACAACGGCAAGGAGATCGTCGAGATCGACTAGTCCGCGCGAATCTCGGCGGCTCTAGGTTGGTCGTCGGTGGCGTAGAGTCCCGATCGAGCACATGAGTGGTCGGTATCGCCCTGCAAGGGCGGTGCCGGCCATTTCTCTTTCACTCGGGACGGCCGTCGCCCAAGCCGCGACGCGGATTGGCCCGGGTTGGTAGAATTGCGCGAACGGTCTCGACTCGGTTCCGTCTGCAAAGGACGGCGAAGAGCGCCGGCTCGTCTGTAGCCAAGGAGCATGCATGTCTGAAAGCCGTCTCGTAACGGTGGTAGTCGACGCGGTAGGTGGGGACAACGCTCCCGGCGAGATACTTGCCGGGGTCACCCTCGCTCTGGCCGACGATCCATCGCTGCACGTCATCCTCACCGGCCCGGCGGAGGTTGTCGAACCGTACGCCACCGCCCGCGGATCGCGCGTGGAGGCAGTCGCCACGACCGAGGTCATCGAGATGGACGAGCATCCGGCGAACGCGGTCCGCACGAAGAAGGACTCGTCGATTGTGGTTGGGTGCCGGCTCGTCAAAGAGGGGCGCGCACAGGCGTTCTTCTCGGCGGGCTCCACGGGTGCTGCCATGGCCGCCGCAACACTGATCATGGGGCGCATCAAGGGGGTTCAGCGACCGGCCATCGCCACGGTGATGCCGACGGCCGGTCCACCGACGGTGATGCTCGACGTGGGAGCCAACGCCGACTGCAAGCCCGAGCACCTGTTGCAGTTCGCGTTCATGGGCGCCGCGTACGCGTCTGTGGTGCTTGGCGTCGTAGGACCGCGCATCGCGCTGCTCAATATCGGTGAGGAGCCCACTAAGGGCTCGATCCTCGCCCAGGACGCCCATGCGCTCATGGCCGAACGCGTGCCGAACTTCATCGGCAACATTGAGGGCCGCGACGTGATTGCCGGCGTTACCGACGTCATAGTTACGGACGGATTCACCGGCAACGTCGCTCTGAAGCTGCTGGAAGGTACCAGCAAGGTGCTGCTCGCCCAAGTGAGGGACGCTATCACCGGCTCGCCCGTCGCCAAGACGGCGGCCGCGGTCCTGCGCCCCGCGCTCAACCGCCTCAAGGAGCGTCTCGATCCCGACTCGTACGGCGGCGCACCACTGCTCGGAGTTGCGGGCGTCTGCATCATCGGGCACGGATCGTCGAAGGCCAAGGCCGTCTCCAACGCTATCCGTGTGGCCGCTCAGGCCGGCCGAGGTGGCCTGACCGAACAGATCGCGCTAGCCGTCGCCGAGAACTAGACCGGCCGGTACTTCTTGCTAGCGTTGAGGTCGGGTACACTTCCCCGACCGCCTGCCCTTCGTTTGTATCGCCAGCACGCTTCACTGACACCGATGCAAGGGATCCGCGCCTTCATATGACTCGCTACGCAACCATCATCGGCACCGGTTCGTACCTGCCGGAAACGATCATGACCAACAAGGACTTCGAGCGCATCGTCGAGACATCGGACGAGTGGATAGTCTCGCGCACCGGTATCAGCTCGCGTCACGTCGTTGCCGAAGGTGAGACGACGTCCGACCTCGCCGCGCGAGCCGCCCAGATTGCGATGGAGCGCGCCGGCGTAACCGCTGACGACATCGACATGCTCTTTGTAGGCACGACGAGCCCCGACTACATCATGCCGTCCACGGCCTGCGGTACGCAGGCCAAGCTTGGCCTGAAGTGTCCTGCCGTCGACCTGATGGCTGCGTGTTCAAGCTGGATCTACGGGCTGCAGTGCGCGGCAGGATTGATCGAGTCGGGCCGAGCCAACACGGTGCTCGTGGTTGGCGCTGAGGCGCTCACGCGGTTGCTCGACTTCACCGACCGCTCGACGTGCGTGCTCTTCGGCGACGGCGCTGGCGCGGTCGTGCTCCAAGCCAGTGAGGAGCACGGCATCGAAAGCGTGGTCCTGGGCGCCGACGGCACTGGCGGGGAGCAGCTCATCATCCCGGCAGGCGGGGCGGCTCATCCCGTGACCGCGGCAGATCTCGAGGATCACAACCAGTTCGTGAAGATGAATGGGAGCGAGGTCTTCAAGTTCGCGGTGCGCGTGATTCCACGCGCCACCAAGGAGGCGCTGGCCAAGTCCGGTCACGAGCTGTCCGAGCTTCGATGGCTCGTCCCGCACCAAGCGAACCAGCGCATCATCGCTACCATCGAAGAGCGTCTCGGCCTCGACGATGACCACGTGTACATGAACCTCGCGACCACCGGAAACACGTCGGCGGCTTCCATACCTCTGGCACTGGACGACCTGTATACTAGCGGGCGACTCGCGCCCGGCGACCTGCTTGCTCTCGTCGGCTTCGGCGCGGGGCTCACGTGGGGAGCCGCGGTCGTGCGATGGACGATGGCTGCACCGAATAGGGAGGCATAACGCTTCATGGCGCTTCGCACCCGGCTCACTGAACTGTTGGGCATCGATATACCGATCATCCAGGGCGGAATGGCGTGGACTGCCACCTCCGAGCTGGCCGCTGCCGTGAGTAACGCTGGCGGAATCGGTATCATCGGCGCCGGCCACATGCCTACCGACGTCCTTCGCAACGAGATTCGCAACGCCAAGGCGCTGACGAGCAAGCCCTTCGGCGTCAATTTGATGCTGCTCACGCCGCACATCGACGACATCGTTGAGATGGTCATCGAGGAGGGTGTGCATGCCGTCACGACAGGCGCCGGCAATCCCGGCAAGTACATGGCCGCGCTCAAGGCCGCTGGCATCAAGGTGCTTCCCATCGCGCCGAGCGTGGCGATGGCCAAGCGCATGGAGTCCATCGGTGCTGACGCCATAATCGGCGAAGGCATGGAGGCTGGCGGGCACATAGGAGACCTGACGACGATGGTACTCGTGCCGCAACTCGTCGACGCCGTTTCAATCCCGGTTGTTGCCGCTGGCGGCATCGCGGACGGCCGAGGCATGGCAGCCGCGTTTGCGCTGGGCGCCGAAGGCGTGCAGGTGGGCACACGCTTCATGTGCGCCGAGGAGTGCACCATCCACCCCGATGTTAAGGCGCAGGTCATCAAAGCCAAGGACCGCGACACCGTAGTCACTGGACGGTCGACCGGTCACCCCGTGCGAGTACTCAAGAACAAGCTGTCCAAACAGATTGAGGCTTTGGACAAGGAGAACAAGACCGAGGAGATCGAGGCGCTCGGCAGTGGCAAGCTTGCCCTAGCCATGCGGACCGGCGACGTCCAGATGGGTTCGCTCATGGCAGGGCAGATCGCGGCATTGGTCTGCGAGATTCAGCCCGCGGCCGAGATAGTCGCCGAGATGATGTCCGAAGCCGAGTCGGTGCTTACGAGACTCGGCACGCTTCCGAAGTCGAGGTAGCCGCATGCCATCGCGCACCGCGCTGGTCTTTCCCGGTCAGGGATCGCAGCGACCCGGCATGCTCGACGACGTTCCCGAGCTCGACGACCTAGAGCGCCTGCTCGATGCCGCCGAGGCGCTTTCCGGCCACGAGCTGCGCATCGTCGCTGCTGCCGGGCCGGCGGAACGTCTCGCCGATACACGCGTTGCTCAGCCGCTGCTCTACCTCGCCGACTGGGCGTGGGGCCGCACGCTGCTGGACTCTGGCGTCGAGCCGTTCGCTGTCGCCGGTCACTCGCTCGGCGAGCTTGCCGCTTTGGCGATCGCGGGCGTCTTCTCGCCCGAGGCCGGCCTTGAGCTGGTCGTCGAGCGCTCCAAGCTCATGGCTGCTGCCGCCGAGTCACGCCCCGGTGCGATGTCGGCGGTTCTCGGCATGGACGGCTCGGCGGTGCGAGAGGCGATCATCGGGCTGGACGAGGTCTGGGTTGCCAACGACAACGCGCCCGGCCAAGTCGTCATCTCTGGCTCGACAGCGGGTATCGCAGCCGCGACCGCCGCGCTAACTGAGGCTGGAGCGCGGCGGATCATGCCGCTAGCCGTCTCCGGCGCCTTTCACTCTCCGATGATGGAGTCGGCAGGCACTGCATTCGCAGATCTCCTCATTGGCGCCGAGTTCGACGATGCCCGCATACCCGTCTTCCAGAACTCCGACCCCACCGCCGAGACCAACGGAGACGCGATTCGCGAGCGCCTGATTGCCCAGATTACATCCCCAGTCCGCTGGACCGAGACGATGCAAGCGTTGGTTGCTGACGGTCCGATCACTTTAGTTGAGGCTGGCCCGGGCAGCGTGCTCGCGGGACTCGCCAAGCGAATCGACGGCATCACCGGCATGTCGGTGGAGTCGACGTCCTTGGAGTCCATCGTCGAGGAGGTGCTGAACTGATGCCCGATCTCAACGGCAAGGTCGCCCTCGTCACCGGTGCTTCGCGAGGAATTGGCGCTGCAATCGCCGTCAAGCTCGCTTCGTTGGGTGCCACCGTCGCCGTCAACTACGCCGGTTCGGCAGACGCTGCTGCCGGTGTCGTCGAGGCGATCGAGGCCGCTGGTGGGCGAGCCCTGGCTCTGCAGGCCGATGTGAGCGACGCCGGTGCCGCCGCCGGCTTGGTGGAGATCACCATCGCCGAACTGGGCGGACTCGATATCGTCGTCAACAACGCCGGCATCACCCGCGACGGTCTGCTCGTGAGAATGAGCGATGCGGACTGGTCGGCGGTCATCGACACCAATCTCACGGGTGTCTTCAACGTCACCCGGGCCGCCACCCGTCATCTGATGAAGCAGCGCAGCGGCTCGATCGTCAACATCACGTCGGTTGTCGGCATAGCTGGCAACGCCGGACAGGCCAACTACTCGGCGGCCAAGGCCGGAGTCATCGGGCTCACTAAGTCGGTCGCTCGCGAGCTTGCGCCGCGCGGCATCCGCGTCAACGCGGTCGCTCCCGGCTTCATCGACACCGACATGACCGCGAAGCTGCCTGAGAACATTCGCGTCGCCACCATGGCCGAGATCGCGCTAGGCCGGTTCGGAGCGGCACAAGACGTTGCCAATGCTGTCGCGTTTCTTGCCAGTGACGATGCGGGTTACGTCACCGGACAGACGCTGGCAGTCGACGGAGGCATGACCTTTACGTAGAGTGCGCTTGTTAGGTGCGTTGTCTCGCGCCAAGAAGCGACACCTTTGAGCCGCCCGAGAGGAGGTGTGCTGCATGGAACGTGAAGAGATCTTCGACAAGGTCAAGGCCGTCGTCGTTGACCAGCTCAACGTCGAAGACGAGGAAGTCATCGACGATGCCTCGTTCATCGATGACCTCGGTGCCGACTCGCTCGGTATCGTCGAGCTCGTCATGGCGCTTGAGGAGGAGTTCGGCGTCTCGATTCCCGACGAGGACGCTGAGAGCATCAAGACCGTCGGTGATGCTGTCTCCTACATTCAGACCAACGCCGAGTAACACACTGCGTAGTTTCCACCCGGCGGTCGCGCGCGGCTTCTGCGCGCCGCCGGGTGTGCACGCGCCTATGACGCACGAAATCCCGCCTCCCAAGAAAGGCACTTGTAACCCGTGGACATGCCTACCCTCACAATCGGAGACCGCACCGCGCGCCTGCCCATCGTTCAGGGCGGCATGGCGGTTCGCATCTCGCTGTCTCCGCTCGCCGCAGCCGTAGCCAACGCTGGCGGCATTGGCATCATCGCCGGCAGTGGACTGTCGGTCGAAGAGCTCGCAAACGAGGTCCGCAGGGCACGCACCGCGACCACAGGCGTCTTCGGGGTCAACGTGATGGTCGCTGTGCGGGCTTTCAAGGAGCTGGTGCGTACCGCGATGGCCGAGGGCGCGGACATCGTCATCGCCGGTGCGGGGTTTTCCCGCGACATCTTCTCCTGGGGCAAGGAGTTCAAGGTTCCTGTCGTTCCGATCGTCGGCAGCGTTCGTGTGGCCAAGCTCGCCGAGAAGTTTGGCGCATCGGCTGTTGTTGTCGAGGGCGTTGAGGCTGGCGGACATCTCGGCACCGACCGTCTGATGATGGATCTGCTGCCCGAGATCATCGACGCCGTCGACATCCCCGTCATCGGGGCTGGCGGTGTGGTTACCGGCGCCGACATCAAAGACGTGCTCGACCTGGGCGCTGCCGGCGTTCAGATGGGTACGCGGTTTGTCGCCACAGAAGAGTGCTCGGCGCCGGATTCATTCAAACAGATGTACGTGGACTCGACACCGGATCGCATCGTCATTGTGAAAAGCCCGGTGGGTCTTCCTGGACGCGCGCTTAGGAATCCGTTTTGGGAGCGCACCCAGGAAGGCGACTACCCGGCCATCCCGAGGTGCATCTCATGCCTCAAGGAGTGCCACAAGGAGTACTGCATCATGAACGAGCTGGAGATGGCGCAAGGCGGGGACGTTGAGAACGGCCTCGTGTTCGCGGGATCTGCTGCAGCTCGAATCCACGACGTGTTGCCAGTCGCCGAACTCATGACCAGGCTTGAGGCTGAGTGGCGAGCGGCAGAGGGGGAGCAGTCATGAGGCGAGTCGCAGTTACCGGAGTCGGCGTTGTCACTCCGACGGGGGTTGGCACGACCGCGATGTGGGACTCGCTGTCTAACGGGCGCTCGGGAATCTCGGCAATCGAGCACTTCGACGCCTCAGCGTACTCGACGCGTTTCGCGGGCTACATCAGGGACTTCGACGCCAGTGCGGTCATCGACAAGAAGGAGCTTCGGCGCCTCTCGCGCTTCCAGCAGTTCGCGATGGTCGCCGCCGATGAGGCGATGCGCGAAGCTGGTCTGACCGAGATCGACGAGGACTTGGCGCTGCGCGCTGGTTGCATAGTCGGCTCGGGCATCGGCGGGCTCGGCACGATGGAAGACCAGCACAGCGTCTTGCTCGAGCGCGGGCCGAGCCGAGTGAGTCCCTTTGTCGTGCCGATGATGATCGTCGACCTGGCAGCGGGCCATATCTCGATCAAGTACGGCCTCAAGGGCATCAACTACGCGCCCGTCTCGGCGTGTGCAACCGGCTCGCATGCAATCGGTGAGGCAGCCGAGGTCATCCGCCGTGGCGACGCCGACCTGATCGTTGCGGGCGGCTTCGATGCCGGCATCACGCCACTTGGGGTCGCAGGTTTTGCCGCGGCGCGCGCTCTCTCGCAGCGCAACGACGATCCTGCCGGCGCCTCGCGACCGTGGGATTCCGGCCGCGACGGCTTCGTCATCGCCGAGGGCGGCGGGCTGATGGTTCTCGAAGACTGGGATCACGCTGTGGCTCGTGGAGCGCGCATACGCGCCGAGGTTCTTGGCTACGGGGCGACGGCCGATGCGTACCACATCACCGCGCCGGCTCCCGATGGCAACGGTGCTATCCGTGCGATGAAGCAGGCGCTCGCACAGGCTGACCTGGAGCCGTCCGCTGTCGGCTATATCAACGCGCATGGTACCTCGACCGAGGTGGGCGACCTCGCCGAGACAAATGCGATCAAGGCTGTGTTTGGCGCCGACGCGCCTCTCGTCAGCTCCACGAAGTCGATGATGGGCCACATGCTCGGCGGCGCCGGCGCTGCCGAAGCCGCAGTCTGCGTGCTCGCGATGGAGAACGGCCTGGTGCCCCCCACGATCAACCTCACCGACCCAGACCCGGCGTGCGACCTGGACTACGTGCCTAACGTCGCGCGCAAGGTCGGCCTGAAGATCACGATGAGCAACTCGTTTGGTTTCGGCGGACACAACGCGACGCTGATCCTCGGCCGCGTGTAGGCCTCCAAGCTGATGGCCATCGCCAAGAGCGCACCAAAGCCACCCGCGCCGCCGCTCGACTCCGCGCTCGCTGTAGCCGAGCGTGCGACCAACCACAAGTTCAAGGACCGCGAACTCCTGCGCCGCGCGCTCACGCACCCCTCGGCGGTCGAAGACCGCAATCCGGACGCCTACTACGAGCGCCTCGAGTTCCTGGGCGACTCGGTCTTGGGCTTCGTGATCGCCGAGGAGATCTACCGTCGCTTCCCAGCTATGCCTGAGGGTGGGATGACTCGCATCCGCGTCTCGGTCGTGTCCGGAACTACGCTCGGTCGCGTCGCCGGCGAACTCGGGCTTGCCGAGGCGATCGTGTTCGGCGAGAGCGAGCGTGGAACCGGCGGTCGTGGAATGTCGAGCGCGCTGGAGAACGTCTACGAGGCACTGACTGCGGCGCTCTACCTCGACGCCGGTCTCGACGCCGCGCGTGAGTGGATTCTGCGCTCGGTGGGACCGCTGATCGCCGAGGAGGCCGCCGACAGCCCGGAGAACCCCAAGTCCGCGCTCCAGGAGCTGACGCAGGCCCACGGCGACGCGCCGACGTACCGCGTGATCAGCCAGGACGGCCCGCCACACCAGCGTGTCTTCACGGCCGCCGTCGAGGTGGGCGGCAAGATTCTGGGCGAGGGCAGCGGTCACTCCAAGAAGGAGGCCGAGGCGGCAGCCGCCGAGGCGGCCCTCAAGCGTCTCCAAAGCCGAGGCCGCCGCCGCCGTTAGCGGGCGTTGGAGCGGCCGTTTCCGGCCACCCCTGTGCTACACTGACTGACGCTTCCGCGCCTGCGGAAGCACTCTTTTCGGCGCCCACATTCGTAGGGGGAACGTGCACCTCAAGTCGCTCATACTCAAGGGGTTCAAGTCCTTCGCCGACAAGAGCGCGCTCGTTCTCGAGCCCGGTGTCACGGTCGTCGTTGGCCCGAACGGCTCGGGCAAGTCCAACATCTCCGACGCGGTGCTTTGGGTTCTCGGCGAGCAATCGGCCAAGCAGCTTCGCGGGCAGGCGATGGAAGACGTCATCTTCGCTGGCTCTTCGGCACGTCAAGCCGTGGGCGTCGCCGAGGTCGATCTCGTCCTGGACAACTCCGACGGCACTCTGCCGCTGGAGTTCACCGAGGTCACCATCACCCGCCGAATGTATCGCAACGGCGAGTCCGAGTACCTCATCAACAACGCGCCGGCACGGCTCATGGACATCCAGGACCTCCTCCACGACTCCGGTCTTGGCCGAGATACCCACTCAATCATCAGCCAGGGCCGGCTCGATGAGGTCCTTAACTCGCGCCCGGAAGATCGCCGCAGCCTCATCGAAGAGGCTGCTGGCGTGCTCAAGCACAAGAAGCGCAAGGAGCGCGCGCTTCGCAAGCTCTCGGGCATGGACGCGCACCTCGAGCGCGCTCGCGACATCTCCTCGGAGATCGAACGCTCGCTGCGGCCGTTGCAGCGTCAGGCCACGAAGGCCCAAGAGCACGCCGGATTCGTCGCTGAGTTGCGCGAACTCGAGCTGATGCTCGCCGTCGACGACCTGCGGCGCCTCCAAGGCGCGTGGGACGACCTGGCGAAGGTTGAGAAGGAGGCCGACGCCGACATCGATCTGTCGCGCTACCGCCTCGCCGAGAAGGAGCGCGAGCTTTCGAAGTTCCAGTCCCTGCTCGAGGAGAAGGGCCTGTTCGTCGGCGACCTCTCCGAGCAGCGCCGACGCATGCAGTCGATCCTCGAGCGTCTCGATGCCGGTCTCCTCCTGCTGGAGGAGAAGGGCAAGAACCTCATCGAGAAGCTCTCGGAGCTTCGCCAGAAGCTGCACCAGTCCGAGACTCGCAGCGCACAACGCGCGGGCGAGCTCGAGCGCCTGGGCAGCGAGCGCGGCGACACCGACGCGCGCATGAAGGCGCTCTACGGCCAGCTCAACGAGCTGCGGCGCGAGAGTGAGGGCGTGCGCAAGGCGCGCATGGCCGCCGACGACGAACTCGCGCGCTTCACCGCAGAGATCCGCCGCACGCGCAAGCAGCTCGAGGACGACCGTGCCGACGCTGCGAAGGCCGAGCAGTCGCTGTCCGCATTCCGCCTCGAAGAAGAGCTACTCGCCGAGCGCAGCGTCGCGATCCGCGAGCAGCGCCAAGCTGCGCAGTCGACACTCTCGGCGCGTCGCGGCCGCCTCGACTCGCTCGCAGGGCAACTCTCCCACGCACGACGAGAGATGGCGCTAGCCGACTCTGACGTCGACAAGCGCGTCCGCGTGCTCGATTCGCGCCGCAAGGATCTCGAGGCTCATCGCGACCAGCTCACCGAGACGCGCGCCGAGGCGCGCGGGCTGGAGGAGGTGGACCGCGCGTTTGAGAGCGCGGCTCCAGCATTGGCATGGGCACTGGCCCAAGAGCGCTCGCTTCCCGGCCTCGTGGGTCCGATCGCCGAGGTCGTCCATGCACCCGAAGAGTTCGAGCCGCTCGTGGAGCGTCTCTTGGGCGCCGATCTGTTTGGCTTGCTCGTTGAGGACCCCAAGTCGGCGGCCACAATCGCCACGGCACTCCAAAACCATGTCGAGGGCGAGATCTCGATCGTCCCGCTGAAGGGCTCGCGCCCCAGACTCACCGGCACGCCAGCCACCGGCCAGCGGCTGCTCGACTCGCTGACCTGCGAGGATCGCGTACGTCCCGCCGTCGAGTCGCTGCTGGGCGACGTCTTTGTGGTCGACTCGATTGACTCGGCGTTTGTCGCCGCCGGCGCCGACACCAGCGGCGCCCGTTTCGCGACGCGGGAAGGGGCCGTCGTCTGGCCGAGCGGCAAGCTCACGTTGGGCAAGCAGGTCAGCGACACCGATGGCGTGCTCGCACGCAAGCGGCGAATCAACGAGCTGCACGAGCTGATGGGCGCTTACTCGGCGGCAGTGGGGGAAGCCGAGGCCGCGAGCGGAGCGGCCGAGGAGGCCCTGAACGCGGCGCAGCAGGACGCGCTCGAGCTCTCGCAGAAGATCGCGGCACTGACCGGCGAGCACGACTCGATGCTCGAAGAGGTCGGCCGCCTAGAGCAGCAGCTCACGGCTCTGGACGTCGAGACCGCGGGCGTTGAGCGCCGCATCAGCGACATTCGCGACCGCACGGCCAAAGACCGCCCGGCCGTCGGCCAGCTCCAAGAGCGCATCGTGGCAGCCGCAGCCGAGCTCGAACGCCTCGAGGAGGCCTCGGCCGTCAGCCGTGAGCAGCGCGATCAGCGCTTCCGTGAGGAGAGTGCGGTGGCAGAGCGCCTCGGCACTTGCCAGGTCGAGATCGCGACCGTCTCGGAGCGCGAGGTTCACCTCAAGCGCCAAGTCAACACCATCGCGGCCGAGCTCAAGGAGCTCGAATCGACGGTCAGAATGTCCGCTGAGGCCGAGAAGGCTCTGGAGCTACTGCGCCAGCGCATCCAGCCGATACACGACCTCTATGTCGTCTTGCAGGAGCGCGCCGAGCACTGGGCCGCCAAGCTCAAGGACCGCGCCCGCTTCGAGCAGGCCGACTCGGAGTCGCTCCGCGCGACAATTCAGGCCGCACAGGAGGCAGTCAAAGAGGTGCAGGCCGAGATCGACGGCAAGAACATGTCGGCGACCGACGTGCGGGTCGAGCGAGGGCAGCTCGAGGTGCAGGTCAACCAGGCTGTTCGTCGCATCGTCGAAGACCTCGGGATGCCGCTCGAAACGGCGCTCGCCGCCGAGGAGGTCGGCAACCGCACGGCCGCCGAGGACCGTGCGCACCGCCTGCGCAAGCAGATCGCGAATCTCGGGCCGGTCAACCCTATCGCGATGGAAGAGTTCGAGGCACTCAAGAGCCGCCGCGAGTTCATGAACTCACAGATCGAGGACCTCGACAGCTCGCGCCGTGCCCTTCAAAAGGTCGTCGCTGCCATCGATCGAAAGATGCGCGACCGCTTCCTCGAGACCTTCGAACTTGTGGATCGCTCGTTCCAGGAGATCTTTGGGCTGCTGTTCCCCGGCGGAACGGCGCAGCTCCAGCTCACCAACCCAGACGACCCCGACATCACCGGCGTCGAGGTCATCGCACAACCGCGGGGCAAGAAGCTCTCTAAGATGACGCTGATGTCCGGCGGCGAGAAGTCGCTGACCGCCCTAGCATTGCTGTTCTCTGTTTACCGCACGCGTCCGTGCCCGTTCTACATCCTCGACGAGGTCGAAGCCGCGCTCGATGACACGAACCTACGTCGGTTCGTCGCTTTCGCGGATTCGATGCGCACGCAGACGCAGTTCATCATCGTCACTCACCAGCGCCGCACGATGGAGATGGCTGACGTCCTGTACGGCGTCTCAATGCAAGCCGACGGCGTGTCAAAGGTCGTCAGCCAGAAGCTCGACCGCGTCGCAGCAGAAGCGAAGGCTGCAGATGTCAACGCCGTGGTATAGGCGCCTGTCCGACGGGCTTTCGCGCAGCCGAGAGAAGCTCGGTGGCCAACTCAACGTCCTTCTTGGCCGAGGCCCCAACCTCGACGAGGAGTTCTGGGCCGACCTGGAGGACACCCTGATCGGCTCCGATCTGGGATACCTGGCGACGACTGACATCGTGGCTCGACTACGTCGCTCCTCGGCCGAGAACGCGCTTCCTGACGCCGAGGCAGTCATCGAGGCGCTCGGCACGCAGATTGCCGCCGAGTTCCTCACCGATGCCGTCGATCCGCTCACAATTCTGCCGGTTACCATCCTGGTTGTCGGCGTGAACGGCACCGGCAAGACCACCACCGTTGGCAAGCTCGCAAAACAGGGCGTGGACGCCGGTCGCAAGGTCATGCTCGGTTCGGCGGACACGTTTCGCGCTGCCGCCTCCGAGCAGCTCGACGTGTGGGCCGAGCGGGCGCAGGTCCCCGTCGTGCGTCGCGATCGTGGGGCAGACCCAGCGGCTGTAGCCTTCGACACCGTCGCGCGCGCCGAAGAGATCGGCGCGGACCTGACTCTCATAGACACAGCCGGCCGACTGCATACGTCGGCAGATCTCATGCGCGAGTTGGTGAAGGTCAAGCGCGTTACTGAGAATCGCAGCAAGCCGCCGGTCAAGACGTTGCTTGTCATGGATGCGACCACCGGACAAAACGGCCTGAATCAGGCGCGGGAGTTCAACTCCGCATTGAGCGTCGATGCAATCGCCATTACCAAGCTCGACGGCACGGCCAAGGGTGGAATCGCTGTGGCGGTCGCACGCGAACTCGGCATCCCGATCGTCAGGATCGGAGTGGGCGAAGGCATCGAGGATCTGCGCTCCTTCGTCGCCGAGGAGTTCGCGGCTGCGCTGGTCTCGTCGTGAGCAACGACGACCTCTACATGGGCCCCACGGTTCTCCAACCTGCACCGAGGGAGCCAAGCAAGGCCGCGGACCTGATGGCGAAGTGGATCGTCGTTCCGCTTCTTCTGCTGCTGGTCGCGATCGTCTTGGTGTTCTACGTGTTCTTCTCGAGTGCCGTGGTCGACGGCGAGTCGATGCTGCCTACGCTGCACAACGGCGACTACCTGCTCATCACGCACGGAGCCAACTCGCTGCACCAGGGCGATATCGTCGTCACCAGTGTCTTGGAGAAGACCGGCCCGGTCGAGCTGGTGAAGCGCGTGATCGCGCTGCCCGGCGACACCGTCGAGATCAAGGACGACGTGGCGTGGGTCAACGGCGTGGCCGAGCCGGCGCGTGGACAGTTCGTCTCACCGCAGTTCTCGGTGTCGCGCGGTCCTTATGTCGTCCCAAGTGGCTACGTCTACATCATGGGCGATAACCGGCCCATCTCCGAGGACAGCCGATACCTCGGGCCTGTCCCGCTCTCCGGACTCAAGGGCCGCGCCGTGCTGGTCTTCGCACCACTGAATCGCATCAGGCTCGTGAACTGACCCACCGATTGACCCGGTGCCGAGTGCTGGCTACC
Source organism: Coriobacteriia bacterium (assembly GCA_031292615.1). Taxonomy (NCBI): domain Bacteria; kingdom Bacillati; phylum Actinomycetota; class Coriobacteriia; species Coriobacteriia bacterium. Next base: position 18,587 of record JARLGT010000089.1, read on the forward strand.
GTGTGACGCGCGCCGCTCATCGAGCCCGAATATCTGAAAGGTGACGCATGTTCGATAACCTTTCCGACCGCCTCCAGGCGGTGTTCGCCAATCTGACCGGCAAGGGTCGCTTGACGGAGGCTGACGTCGACGCAGCCATGCGCGAGATTCGCATGGCGCTGCTCGAAGCCGACGTGAACTTCAAGGTGGTCAAAGAGTTCGTGGCGGCGGTACGCGAGAAGGCCATCGGCGCCGACGTGATGAAGTCGCTCACTCCCGGCCAGATGGTTATCAAGATCGTCCTCGACCAGCTCACCGAGCTCCTCGGCTCGACAAACTCGCGCTTGGTGCTCTCGGGCCGCATCCCCAACGTGATCATGCTGGTGGGCCTGCAGGGCTCGGGCAAGACGACCGCCACGACCAAGCTCGCGTACATGCTGCGCAAGCAGGGCAAGCGGCCGCTCATGGTCGCCTGCGACGTCTACCGCCCCGCGGCGATCGATCAGCTCGAAGCCCTCGGCCGCGAGCTGAACATCGACGTGTATCGCGGCGAAGGTACCGATGCGGTCGCCATCGCCAAGGCTGGCGTCAAGCACGCGATCGACACCCTGCACGACGTGGTCATCGTCGACACGGCAGGTCGCCTGCACGTCGACGATGCGATGATGGCCGAGGCTGCCGCAATCCGCGACGCCGTGCGCCCCGACCAGATCCTCATGGTGGTCGACGCCATGACCGGCCAGGATGCGGTTAACGTTGCTGCTGCGTTCGCCGAGAAGGTCGACTTCGACGGCGTCATCATGAGCAAGCTCGACGGTGACGCTCGTGGTGGTGCAGCGCTCTCGATCCGCCAGGTCACCGGCAAGCCGATCAAGTTTGCCTCGGAGGGGGAGAAGCCGGACTCGCTGACGGCCTTCTATCCCGACCGCATGGCCAAGCGGATCCTCGGCATGGGCGACGTCGTCTCGCTCATCGAGAAGGCCCAAGAGGTCGGCGCCGCCGAGATGGACGAGGCGGCCGCCGAGCGGCTGCGCAAGGCCGACTTCACGCTCGACGACTTCCTCGCACAGATCAAACAGGTTCGCAAGATGGGTGGGCTCGGCGGCATCCTCAAGTCGCTTCCGGGCGCGGGCAAAATCACCAAGGACATGGAAGGCGAGGTCGACGAGGGTGCGCTCGATCGCATCGAGGCGATCATCTTCTCCATGACCACCGCCGAGCGATCGAAGCCTGCGATCATCAACGGCTCGCGACGGCAGCGCATCGCGACGGGATCGGGCGTTCAGGTCTACGACGTCAACCAGTTACTCAAGCAGTTCGCCGATACCCGCAAGCTCATGAAGCAGTTCCAGTCGGCCAGTGGCAAGGGCAAGAAGCGCATGCGCTTCCCCGGTATGCCGCCGGGCGGCTTCTAGGCGCCAACCGCCGCGCGCTGGTGCGTGGTGCACGCCCGGGAGCGTGGCTTTGACCGCCCCTGCCGAGTGTCGTAGTATAGGCAACCGCTTTGCTCGTATTGCAGTGCGACCCGATGTGAGGGTCGCTTTTACCGGAGGTGAACCTGTTGGCAGTCAAGATCCGTCTCGCGCGCCACGGCGCCAAGAAGGCGCCGTTCTATCGCGTCGTCGTTGCCGACGGCCGCGCGCGTCGCGATGGCCGCTTCATTGAAATCGTGGGCCGTTACAACCCGCGCTCTGAGCCGTCTGTCGTGGAGCTCGACCTCGAGAAGGTCGACGCCTGGCTCGCGAAGGGCGCGCAGCCTACCGAGGCCGCCGAGAAGCTCATCGCGATTGTTCGCGGCGAGAAGACCGTGCCGGTCAAGGTCGAGTCTGTTTCCAAGAAGGCTGCCGCCAAAGCCGCCGCTGAGGTAGAGGCTGCGGCCAAGGCCGTCGCTGACGCCGAGGCTGCGAAGGTTAAGGCTGCCGAAGAGAAGGCTGCCGAGAAGGCCGCCGCCGCCGAGGCTGCTGCCGAAGCAGCTGCCGCCCCTGCCGAGGAGGCTCCCGCTGAGGAGGCCGCCGAGGTCGTCCCGGACGAGGCTGCCGACCAGGCCGCCGAGCCCGAAGCTGCCGAGTAGTCGAGGACACCATGGCCGCAGATACCGAAGGGCTCGTGCGCTATCTGGTCACGTCGCTCGTCGATGACGCGGATTCGGTCTCTATCACGGTCTCCGAGACTGACGCGGCCGTCACCTTCGAGATTGCGCTTGATCCGGCCGATGTCGGAAAGGTGATCGGTCGCCAAGGCCGCATCATCAAGGCGATTCGCACGCTTGCGCGCGCCGCCGGCACCAGTGCGGACAAGCAAGTAGAGGTCGAAGTAGTCGGTTAGGGACATGGCTCCCGCACCGTTCACCGCGCTTGCGCGGGTAGTCAAATCGCATGGTCTCAAGGGGGAGGTCGCGGTCGAGCCAGCCGCAGACCTTCCCTTTGTGCTTCCCATCGGCCTCGAAGTCTGGTTCGTTCCGCCGCCCGCGGGCGTCCGCACCGGTCTCATTGAGAACGTGCGCCGCGGCCCAAAAGGTCCACTGGTCAAGGTGAGCGGGGTCGACGACATCGGCGTCGCGCAGAAGCTCGTAGGCGCCGACATTATGGTGCGTAGCGATCAACTGCCTGAAGGTTGGGACGAGCCCGTCGAAGCCGAGGACGATCCGGTCGGCCTTACCGTCACAGATGCGAAGCGGGGAGACCTCGGCACCATCGTTGAGGTCATCTTCACGGGCGCCAACGACGTCTGGGTTGTCGAAGGTCCGTTTGGCGAGGTGCTGCTGCCCGTAATCGACGACGTCGTGCGCAAGATTGACTGGGACGCCGGAAGCGTGGCAGTAACTCTGCTCGAAGGCCTGCTGCCTGACGATGCGACAACGCCATGATCGCTGACGTCATCACAATCTTTCCAGACATGTTCGAGGCTCCGATGTCCGCCTCGATCGTAGGGCTAGCGCGGGAGCGCGGACTGCTGGAGTTGCGCTGCCACGACCTTCGCGACTGGACGCACGACCGTCACCGCACGACGGATGACGCGCCGTACGGCGGTGGCCCCGGCATGGTCATGAAGCCCGAGCCCCTTTTCGAGGCGCTCGATGCCGTCCAAGAGCTTGAGGACGAGCCTGGCTACGTGGTCTTCTTTACGCCATCGGGACGGCCGTTCTCGCAGGCCATCGCGATAGAACTCGCCGAGAAAGAGCGCCTCGTCTTTGTGTGCGGCCGCTACGAGGGCTTCGACGAGCGCGCGCTTACGCGAGCGGACCTCGAGCTCTCGATCGGCGACTACGTGCTCACCGGGGGCGAGCTACCGGCGATGGTGGTCATCGACGCGGTATCGCGCCAGCTCCCTGGGGTTCTCGGCGATGATGAATCTTCTGTGGATGAGTCGTTCGCCGACGGGGTTCTGGAGTACCCTCAGTACACCCGACCTGCGAGCTTCTTTGGAATGGACGTGCCCGATGTGTTGCGCTCGGGCGATCACGGACGTATAGCGGCATGGCGCCGGGAGCAGTCGTTGCGCAAGACGGTGCGAGTGCGCCCGGACCTCTTGGCAGGCCTATCGCTGACCCAAGCTGAACGTGCGATCGTTGAAGACGAACTGAACCGGGCCTACGCGCCCAAGGAAAGGTAGACGCATGACCGACTCCCAGAGCGTGGCCCCCAAGGCAGAAGAGCAGTCGATGGGTCGCTGGCTGCTTGAGACAGCACTACTCGTGGCCTTGGCCTTCGCGCTGGCCTTCGGTATCCGCTCGTTGCTCGTCGAGCCATTCATCGTCCCGACTGGTTCGATGATTCCGACGATCGAGATCGGCAACCGAGTCCTGGCCGAGAAGATCACGTATCGCTTCGTCCGACCGCCTCGTTACGGCGACATCGTCGTGTTCCCGGATCCCAAGGGCGAGCATCCGCACCTGATCAAGCGCGTCATCGCCACTGGTGGCCAAGTCGTCGACCTAAGGAACGGCAAGGTCTTCGTCAATGGGACAGAGCTGGTCGAGCCCTACACGCACGGCCAACCCAGCGTTCCTCTGACAGCCGAGTTCAAGTTTCCGTACACGGTGCCGGCGGGCGATCTCTGGGTGATGGGCGACAACCGAACCAATAGCGGAGATAGCCGTGTCTTTGGCCCTATCTCGGCCAAGGCGGTCGAAGGTCATGCCGTCTGGACATACTGGCCGCTGTCCGCGTTCGGCGGTCTGAACTAGCGACAGACGGGCGCTTCTTGGGGCGTGGCAGCGGGGTTCTCGGCGTGGCATTGTGCCAGCTGGGAGGGTGGTCTATACTACCCACTCGCGCCATCTTCGCGGTGCGCAGACGAATCATCTAAAGAACAGGAACCTCCAGAACAATGGACATCATTCGCGCCATCGAGCAGCAGCAGATCCGTGAGGACCTTGAGCAGGTAGCGGTCGGTGACTCCGTCAAGGTTCACTACAAGATCATCGAAGGTACCCGGGAGCGCACGCAGGTCTTCCAGGGTGTCTGCATCCGTCGTCACGGCTCCACGAACCGCGAGACGTTCACCGTCCGCAAGATCTCGTTCGGCGTCGGCGTCGAGCGTACCTTTCCGGTGAACTCCCCCAAGATCGACAAGATCGAGGTCCTCTCGCACGGCAAGGTGCGCCGCAGCAAGCTGTACTTCCTCCGCGACAAGATCGGCAAGGCCGCTCGCCTCAAGGAGAAGGGCTACTAGGCCCCTCTTGCGAGCCGTCCCCGACATGCCGACGGCACATGCGACACATTCGAGCGAGGCCCGCAACTGCGGCGCCTCGCTCGTCGCGTTTCTGACCGACGCAGCACCGGTTGCGCCATGACCCCGCGCGACGCACTCTCAATCGCCGAGATCCGCGCCCTGCTCGCTTCGACGCAAGGGCGAGCGCTTTCCAGCTTGCTCGTGCGCTTGGCGCAAGACGATCGCGCTGGCGTGCAGGCGCTGCTCGACTCCGCTCGCGCACGCCTGGCGGCCGAGAAGCGAGAGCGTGCACGTACGCAGAGGCTCTACGCCATGGAGTGCGAGCTGCGCGCTCGAGGCTGCATCCTGGTCGCCGGAGTCGACGAGGTAGGCCGAGGAGCGCTTGCGGGGCCACTTACGGCGGCCGCAGTAGTGTTGCCCGACGAGCCTCGCATCGAGGGACTCGACGACAGCAAGCGACTCTCACCACAGCGACGCGAGGAGCTTGCGCTCGTAATCCGTGAACACGCGATCGCGATCGGCATGGCGCACGTCTCGCCAGGCGAGATCGACTCACTTGGGATGACGGCCGCACTACGCAGGGCAATGGGCCTGGCGATCGACGGGCTCGGACTCACCGTCGACCACGTGGTGATCGACGGCCTGCCCATGCGAGTGGTCGAACAAGAGACAGCCGTGGTCAAGGGGGACTCGAAGGTCGCCGCCGTTGCAGCTGCGTCGATCGTGGCCAAGGTGACTCGTGACGCGCTGATGCGGTCGCTCGCCGCCGAGCACCCCGAGTACGGATTCGAGATCAACAAGGGCTATGGCACGTCGGAGCACTTGGCCGCGATCGGGCGCGTGGGGCTCTCGGCGGTACACCGGCGCTCGTTCTCAATCGGTGGGGGCACCGCGTCGCTGTTCTGACGATGTCGGCGGCGCGCCCGACACCACTTCGGGCTGCGCGGGTAAGCTCTCAGTTCGATTCAGGCCCATTTCGCGAAACCTCCTCCTGCCATCCTCCGTGACGGAGGTGGTTCACATGAACCTGGATCGGAAGCGGCTGGGGGAGCGCGGCGAAGATGCTGCGGCGGCCTTCCTTGAGCGAGCTGGCATGACAGTGGTCGAGCGCAACTGGCGCTGCTCGGCGGGCGAGATCGACATCGTTGCGCTGGACGACCGGGCAATCGTGCTGGTCGAGGTCAAGACGCGACGCACGGTGGCGAAGGGCACGCCCGAGGAGGCCGTCACTCCGGCCAAGCAGCGCCGCTACGCCAAACTCGCAGCTGCGTACCTGCAGAGCGCAGGCGTGAGCGACGTTCCCGTGCGATTCGACGTCATCACCCTGCTGGTCATAGCCGAGGACCGTGCGCTGCTGCGACATCATCGCGCTGCGTTCGTGCCGGAGTGACCCCGTGGGGCAGTGCACGGTCGGGACGTTCACACTCGCCGGCGTACAAGCAGTATCGGTCGATGCCGAGGTCGACGTCGGCGCGGGGCTGCCAACGTTCGCCATTGTCGGACTTGGCGACCTTGCGGTTCAGGAGGCGAGAGAGAGAGTCCGCTCGGCGTTGCGAGCGGCCGGCTTTGAGGTCCCCAACGCCCGCATCGTGGTCAACCTTGCGCCGGGGCCGGTGCGCAAGCACGGGACGGGCTTTGACCTTCCCATTGCGCTCGGCATTCTAGCTGCAACCGGTCAGGTGCCCGCGCGGCTTGCCGCGAGCTGTGTGGCGATTGGCGAGCTCTCGCTCGACGGTTCCGTACGACCTGTCACGGGCATGCTTGCCTACGCGCTCGCCGCGCGCGACGCACGGCTGGCGCTTCTCGGACCGGCGCAGGCGCCCGCCGCGACCTCGCTCGACGGCCTAGACTATCGACCGCTCGAGCGGCTCAGCCAGTTGCGAGGCGGACTGCCCGAGAACGCACCTCTGAGCGTAGTGAGTCCCCCGTCGGCCGAGAGCGGCCTGGACTTCGCGGACGTCGCTGGTCACGAA
>JARLGT010000090.1 GCA_031292615.1 Coriobacteriia bacterium
GCCGAGCCCTCGCTTTGCAGCGCGGCCTCAAGCGCCGCCAGGAAGTCAGGTCGCAGGGAGTCGGCCGCCTGCGGAATCGCAGCGCGGACGGCCTCGGCGATGCTCGCCGATGAGAGCAACGCTATCCGCGCAGTCCGAGCGAGTCGATCGCTTCGGAGATGGTGGCGGCAGATGCCCTCACGGCCTGAAGCTCGTCGTCATCCAGCGGAAGCTCCTCGACGCCGAGCACGCCCTTGGCGCCGAGCACCGCCGGCACACTCATGTAGGTGTCCTTGATGCCGTACTTGCCGTTGAGGTAGACGCACGCCGGCAGGACCTCCCCGCTGTCGTTGACCAGCGCGTGGACCATCCGAGCGATGCACGCGCCCGGCGCGTAGTACGCCGAGCCGGTCTTGAGTAGTGAGACGACCTCCGCACCGCCACTGACGGTTCGCGCGACAAGTGCGTCGACCTCCTCGGGGGAAAGCGACATGCTGATCGACTGGTGCCCTACGAAGGTGAAGCGAGGAAGCGGCACCATGGCATCGCCATGAGCGCCAACGACCAGGGCCACGACATCGTCGATCTCGGCACCGGTGTGCTCGGCGACCGCGAAGGCGAAACGTGCCGAGTCGAGCAGACCACCCATGCCCAAGACGCGAGTCGCGGGCAGGCCAGAAACCTGCCAGGCGAGGTAGGTCATGACGTCGAGCGGGTTGGTGACGAGCAGGAAGACCGCGTCGGGCGATGCCGCGACCGCCGACTTCATGACACTTTCGACGATGGCGCGGTTGGCCGCGAGCAGGTCATCGCGGCTCATGCCGGGCTTGCGCGGCAGGCCTGCAGTCACGACCACGACGTCGGAGCCAGCCGTGACGGCGTAGTCGTTGGTGCCGAGAATGCTGGGGCCGAACATCTCGACCGAACGCATGTGCATCATGTCGAGCGCCTTGCCCTGGGGCAAACCCTCGGCGACGTCGATCAGCACGACGTCGGCCATGTCGTGCGTGAGGATCAGCTGCGCAGCGGTCGCGCCGACCTGACCCGCGCCGACGATGGTGACCTTCGGATACGACATGCGACCCCATTCCTTGAGCGACTGGTCAGAGCCGAAACGGCGCGATCGAATGCGCCGCAAAGCCAACGCAGATTCTAACACGCAGTCTCGCGCGCAAAACGCGTCTCGGCGGGCCTTTGCTGGGGTTGCTAGTTCAGGTCGGCTGGGTAGTCGACGCCCGGCTTTTCGCCGTGATGCTGCGCGAGCCGTCCCGACAGAATCGTGGGTATCTCCGGCAGCAACTCGCGCGGCTCGGGTTGTGCGATAGGCAGTTCGACCTCGAACACGAGCGTCTGGTCGTCCTCCCCTATCGCTTCGGCGACCACCTCTCCGAGCTGCACGATCGCACTACCGCCATGGCCGGGGTCCCCGGGCTCGGCCCCAGAACTGTCGACAAGGACGATCAAACCGGCGAGCGAGGAGGAAAGCCCAAGCGCCAACTCGAGCACCGCCTCGGCCTGCATGTCGTTCTCGGAGTGCGGGCACAGAATCGCGACCGCGGGCTTCTTGCCCGAGGCGGTGAGTATCTCCTGGTAGTCGAGGCACGCGTCGCCGACGAACAGCGCGGTCTGCCCGAGCAACGGGAGCATCGCAATGTGCATGCCGTCGGGGACGGCGGCCGGGTTGAGGTAGACGACCTTCTCACCCTGCGCCTCGCCGATCGCCTCGAAGATCTTGCCGACCGGATCGCCATCGGAGACGTCGGCCAGTACCGGGGCGGGCGAGAACACTACAACCTCCGCTCCCATGTCGGTGGCGTCCGCCGCGGCGTTGGCCAGTGCGACCGCGTCGGCTTGATCGTCGCCGAGCAGTTTGTGCTGGATGACTGCGATGTTCACGGGGATGCTCCTCAGCTTCGGGTGTCCGGCCCTATCGGTAGTGCGAGTATTCCCCGGCGCGCGGCCGGGGGTTCAAGCCGTCGCTAGCCCGCCGACGCCTTGGGGGCACGCTTGGCCGCTGCGCTACGTCCGCGAGCGGCCGGCTTCTTGGCTGCGGCCTCGGCCTTCTCGGCCTTGGCGGGGCAGTTGGGATCGACGCAAATCTTCCACGGACCGCGGCCCGTGTTGACCACGACCATCGGCGCTGCGCACGCCGGGCACTCCTCGCCCGTCGCCGTCAGCTCGCCGCGCTGCGGGAGCGGATAGCTGGTCTCGCACTCGTCGTAGTTGGTGCAGCGCACGAAGCGCTTCAGCGTCCGCGCCGAGCGCCGGACCGTGAGCTGCTGGCCCGGCTTGCCGGCCGCCGCGCACTTCTTGCACTCGCCGATGCTGATCTCAGGCTCGTGGTTGGTGGCGCACAGCGGGTCGAGGCAGACCACGCGCGGCTTAGTGCGGAACTGGATCACCTTGACCTGCGGCGTGCCGCAGACCGGGCACAGCTCGTCGACGGCCTCGATCTTGCCCTGCAGCAGCGGATAGGTGACGTCGCACTCCGGCCATCCCGAGCAGCCCACGAACTGGCCGCGCGTCTTTGCCGAGGACTTGATGAGCAGATCGTGGCCGGACTTGGGGCACTGCCCCACCTTCGCGTCGTCGGCACCGGCCGCCTTGAGCGCCTCGCCCACGTCGACGGCCGCCGGGATAAGGTCGGCCATGACCTTGGCCAGCAGCTCGCGCGAGTGCTCCACGACCTGCGTGCGCGTCGAGCGGCCGTTGGCGATATCGTCCATCTCGGCTTCGAGCTCGCTCGTCATGTCCGGCGTAGTTATGCGGGGCGCGAACGCCGAGAGCGCGTCGATGACCGCACGGCCGAGCGACGTGGGCTCAAGCGGCTCGTTGACGACGTAGCGGACCTCGAGCAGTCGCTCGATGATCGCGTGGCGCGTGGCCTTGGTACCAAGCCCGCGCTTCTCCATCTCTTGGATGAGACGCCCTTGCGAGTACCGCGATGGCGGTTCGGTGGCCTTCTGCGTCAGCTCGGCACCCTTGAAGTCGACGATGTCGTTCTCGGCGAGCTTGGGGAGCTGCTCGTCCTTCTTCAGGCCGTACGGGTAGATCGCCCGGAAGCCCGGCGTCACCAGGATGTCGCCCTTGGCCACGAACGGCTCGCCGGCCACGTCGATGGTGACCTTCGTGCCCTCGACGACCGCCGAGTCGGACAGCGTGGCCATGAAGCGGCGCGCGATGAGGTTGTAAAGCTTCCACTCCTCGGGCTTGAGCTTGTCGGGGTCGGCCGCCGCCGTCGGGGTGATGGGCGGGTGGTCGGTCGTCTCCTTGGCGCCGCGCGTCGGGTGCAGCTTGCCGCTGTAGAGGATCTTGCCGGCCACCTCGCGGTAGACCGGGACCTCGAGCAACGAGTTGAGGATGCCGCGCAGGTCGAGCGAGTCGGGGTAGACGGTGTTGTCAACGCGCGGGTAGCTGATCAGGCCGTCCATGTAGAGCGACTCGGCGATGCGCATGGTGCGCGCCGGCGTGATGCCCTCAGACGCCGCTGCCGCCTGCAGTGCGGTCGTGTTGAACGGTGTTGGCGGCGCGACCTTGCGGCGCTTCTTCTCAGCGGCCGAGACGGTGCCGGAGGTCTTGCCGGCGATCGCCGTCATGACGCGCTTGGCTTCGGCCTCGTCCTTGAAGCGCTCCGTGGCGTGCCCCGCCGAGAACTCCTCGGCGGCGGCGGTCGCAAACGCGCCCTTCACGGTCCAGTAGATCTCGGGGATGAACGCCTCGCGCTCCCGCTCGCGCTCGACGATCAGCGCCAGCGTGGGGGTCTGCACGCGACCGGCCGACTTGACGTTGCCGAAGCCCGAGTACTTGGCCATGGTCAGGTAGCGCGTGAGCACTGCGCCCCACACCAGGTCGATGTCCTGGCGCGACTCGCCGGCCTGCGCGAGGCACTCATCCACGCTGACGAGCTCGGCAAACGCGCGCTCGACCTCGTCCTTCGTGATTGCCGAGAACCGCGCGCGGGTGATGGGCGCCTTCTTGTTCACATCGCGGGCTAGAGCAGCTGCATCGCTGCCGATAAGCTCGCCCTCGCGGTCGAAGTCGGTCGCGATCACGATCGACTCGGCCTTCTTGGCGACGTTCTTCAGCGCGCGGATCAGCTCGCGCTCGGCCGGTGTCTTGCCGATCGGCGCCCAGACGAGATAGGGCAACGACGCCAACTTCCAGGTCTTGAGGTCGACGCCGTCGACCGTGAACGGCTTCTTCTTCTTCCACGGCACCAGCGCGCCGTCGGTGTCTTTGAAGCCCGTAGCGGGCGTGGGCAGCGATGAGGGGATGGCGACCGGCGCCTTGATGGCGTCTTCTTCCCACACGGCGTCCCACTTCTTGCCGTCGAAGACGACCTGCTGGGGGAAGTCGACGCCGAGGATGTGGCCCTTCAGTCCGATGCTGAGCCAGTCCTCGCCGTCGCGGCGAAACGAGTACACGGGCGTGTTGTAGACCTTCTCGGTCTTAGGCTTGCCGACAGCAAGAATCTCCGCGAGTTTCTTCGCGGCGATGTTCTTCTCGGTGACGATGAGCTTCAACGGGCACGACCTTCCCGACTTCAGGCGATTTGCAGCCGAGTATACACAGGTGCGTCAAGGCCTATATAGAACGCGCGGCCTTACCGTGAGGTGAGCGAAGGCTAACCGACGCTCGCCGCGGAGGCGGCGCCGAGCGACAACATCGCAGCTTGAGGGGGCCGACAGCGGCGCGAAGGTGCGGCTAGTCGCCCATGACTTTGATGAGCGAATCGGTGGGCGCGTACGAGTCGGTGAGCAGCGGCACGTCTGCCTGCGGCACGACTCCGGTGTAGAGGTCGGCACCGAAGTTCTGGAAGCCAGCCACCTTGACCATCCCGCCCACGCGGCTGTGAATCCTGCGCATCAGCTCGAGCTGATCGACCGGGCTGTCGGTAGCAAGCACTACGATGTTGCGACGCTGCTCGGGCAGCCCGTCGTCGCCCAGGCCTATCGGGAAGACCCAGGTGTGGTCCCACACTGTCCCCACGGTCCGGTACATACTGCGGAAGAGTCGGCTGTTGTCTCCGCTCACCGACCCGATGAGGTTGTACGCGAGCACCCCGTTCGGGGCCATCCGCTTCTTGACCTCGTTGAAGAACTCCTGCGTGGTGAGGTGTGACGGCAGCGAGTCGGAGTAGTAGCAGTCGACGATGACGATGTCGTAGGTATCCAGCGAACTCTGCACGAACCGCCGGGCGTCTTGGTTGTAGACGCGAATGCGCTGGTCCTCGGGCAAGCCGAAGTAGCGCCGAGCGACGTCGATGACGGCCGGATCGGTCTCGACCGTGTCGATGGTCATCTGTGGGTAGTCCCGCCACCACCGCTTAGTGATTGCTCCGCCACCCAGCCCGAGAACCAGCACGCGCCGGGCGTAAGGCTTCGCGGCAAGCGCCAGATCGATGTAGTTCGGGTACTTGATGACGCTGGTGTAGCCGTCGGTCAGATCGATCGCGGTCTGGTTGCTCGCGTCGAACCGCAGGTGCCGCACCCCGTTGGCCTCGGTCACCGAGATCCGGTGGTACTGACTGTCGAAGCGGTACAGCACCGTCTCGCCCTGAGAGCTGATCGCCGAGACAGGCGTGACGTCGGCGAGTACCCATGCACCCGCGGCGCAGCCCAGGACCACGAGCACGAGCGCGGTCAAAAGCGCGCCGCGCTCCGCGCCCATGCGAGCTGTCGAGCCGTCGCCGTTCTCGGCGGCGAGCGGCTGGCCGTAGAGCCGTGGCAGAGCGAGCGCCGCGAGCGAACAGGCGAACAGCACGAAGCCCGTCGCGACGACCAACGGCTCGAGCGACAGTGCCGGAATGAGCCAGAAGGCTGTGGCGAGCGTGCCGACCACGCTGCCGCCAGTCGATATGGCGTAGAGCCCGCCTGCCGAGCGTCCGATGCGATCGAGCCCACGCGAAGCGGCCAGTCGCACGCTCAGCGGCGAGACGGTAGCAAGCAGCAGCGACGGCACGAAGAAGATGAGTCCGGCGGCCACGAGCGAGCCCAGCCGAGGACCCAGCCCCGCGGCGTGCGGCAGTATCGCCGCAGCTATCACGGGCGCGAGCACGGTGAAGACACCTGCGGCAGCGATGATCGGTGCTAGTACGCGGGAAGCGTCACGCTTGTCGGCGAGTTGACCACCAACCCAGTAGCCGAGGCTGAGCGCGATCATCACGATGGAGATGACGGAGCCCCACACGAAGATGGAGTTGCCCATCGCAGGCGCAAGGATGCGCGCCGCGACCAGCTCGAGCGCCATAAGCGCCGCCCCGCATACGAAGACGATGAGCTTGAGCATTAACCCCTCCCTATCCGGGCTAAGTCAGCTCGGGGCTGTGACGCTGTGCAGTACGCCCCGCTAGGGCTTGGCAGGCTTGATCGTCTTGTTGTGACAGTCGTTGCAGTAGGCTTGCGAGTGACAGCCGGTCTGCCCGCCGGAGCCGGAGTCCAGGCAGCTGGACTGCCCGTATCCCACGTCGTCGGTCGCATGCGCCCCGTACCACGTCGAGTTGGCAGGCGCGCGGAGGTGAGGGCCAACGGTAAGCACCACGGTCTGCGACGACGCGAGCGACCCTCCAGCCGCGGGTTCTTGGGAGATGACCGTGAATCCCAAGAATCGTCGATCCGATGGGGTCAGGTCCACTGTGACGGGGGGGATAGTGAACGCGGCTACCTTCTCCCCCTTGGGAGTCGTGCTTGCGGGGGCCGACCTCGCTGGAACGACGACCTTCACCTGCAGCTGTGCGTCGAGAAGCTCGTTGCCGGCTGTATCGGCGTCCCTGCCGACCTCGGCGGGCATCGTCGCAAGCTTTGAGGCTTGGGGCAGGCCCGCTTCGAGCTGACTCGATATCGAGGGCTGACAACCAGCCACTGCCAGCACCGCGAGCAGCGCGAGCACCGCGGCGAGCCCCTTCATCGTGCGCGGCATGGCTCACAACCCCACTTCAGCGGCACGTGCCTGCATGGCACTCAGCGCAAGCTGAAGATACTCATCGCGCTCGATGCCGAGCTTTTCGCAGCCAGCCATCTGCTCTCGGCTGGCACCCTTGGCAAACGCGCTTTCTTTCCAGCGCTTCTTGAGGCTCTTAAGCGTCACGCCGGCGAGATCTTTCTCGGGACGAACGAGAGCAGCAGCCACGATGAAGCCGGTTGTCGGATCGGCGCACCACAGAGCATCGTCCATGTCGCTCACGCGCTCGACTTTGTCTGCGTGGCCGAGGATGGCGTGGATGATGCGCTCGTCGACCAGGCCCTCGAGCGCTTCGGCGGTCAGCAGCCCATGCCGCGCCGGGTCGTCGGCCGTCTCGGCGTAGTCGAGATCGTGCAGCAGACCGGCGAGCTCCCAGCCTTCGACTTCCTCGGCGCACTTGCCCAAATGCCGAGCGAGCGCCCCCATGATGATCTCGGTGGCGACGCAGTGGTTGACCAAGTTGCGCTGCGGGATGCGCTCCTCGACGAGCGCGAACGCTTCGTCGCGGGTCATCACGCGTCCTCGCCTACCTTCTCGGCGACCGACGCCTTCAGGGCGTCGATGCGCGCGGCGAGCCACTCGGCCCACTCGTCGACGCCTTCGCCTTTGGTGGCCGCGATGCGGAAGATGGGCGCCTTCGGGTTGAGTGCACGTACCTCGGCGGTGAACTCCTCCTCGTTGAAGTCGAACACCGACATGGTGTCGACCTTGTTGAGGATGACCGCCTCCGAGATCTGGAAGATGCCCGGGTACTTGTACGGCTTGTCGTGGCCTTCGGGCACAGACAAGATCATTACCTTGGCGTTCTCGCCCAGGTAAAAGTCGGTCGGGCAGACCAGGTTGCCTACGTTTTCGATGATGACGAGGTCGAGTTCGGCAAGCGGCAGGGCAGCAAGCGCACGCTTGATCATGTCGCTTTCGAGGTGGCACGCCCCACCGGTGTTGATCTGGACGGCGGGGATGCCGTGCGCCTTGACCTTCTCGGCATCGACCTTGCTCGCGATGTCGCCCTCGATAACTGCGATCCGATAGCGGTCGCGAAGCGCGGCGATGGTGGCAAGAATCGTCGAGGTCTTGCCGGCGCCCGGCGAGGCCATCAGGTCGAGCACGAAGACGCCGTGCTTGTCGAGTTCGGTGCGGTTCTCGGCAGCCAAGCGCTCATTCATGTCCAGGATCGGCTTGGACAGATCGATCTCCACGGTCACACCTCCGGGTTATCGGTGGGCAGGAGCCAGTCGGCAGGCTTTGCCGTGGGCTCCGGACAGGTTCCGTCTTCATCGGGCGTCTCGATGCTGTCGATACGCATCTCCCGACCGGTCAGCGGCGTGACGTTGAACGCGCCACACTCGGGGCACAGCATCTCGAAACGATCGTGCGTGTAGTCCAGACCGCACTCGTTGCAGTGCGAAGTCGCCGGGATGTGCGCGACCGCGAGGGTCGCGCCTTCTGCCATCGTGCCAGGCGTCAGCGCTTCGAACGCGAACTGCAGCGCGAACTCCTGGATCTCGGTCAGCTCGCCGATGCTGATGCGGATCTCGCAGATCTTCTCGGCGCCGGCGTCGCGGGCGGCGTCGAAGGAGGCCGCGAGGATGCCGTTGGTGATGCCCATCTCGTGCATCCTCAGGCCGCCCGAGCCGCGTCGACCGCTTGTTCCTTGATCTTGTTCGAGAACGCCACGCGAGAGAGCGCCATCGTCCCCTCGTAGAGCACCACCACCGCAATGAACAACGCGCCGATAGTGATCGGGCTCCAGTCCGGCGTCGCGAGTGAGGCGAACGCAACCAGGCCAAGGTAAACGTAGCGCCAGTTGGCGCGCAGCATCTGGTACTTCACGAGGCCGGTACCGATCAGGAAGAACAGCAGCACCGGCAGCTCGAACGTGATTCCAAACGCCAGCATCATGATCATTACGCCGCCGAGGAAGCTCGATGCGACCGGCAGAACGCCGAGCGTGACTTCCTTGACCGGGGTCGCCGGACCGAGGCCGAACCACGCGTGCAGCAACACCGGCAGGTCGATGCCCCCGCCCGTGGTCTGTGCCATGAGCCATGCGAACGACGGCGGGAGTACGACGTAGTGGCAGAAGAGGTTGCCGGTAATGAACAGCACCAGGATGGCGAGGAACGTCGGCATGAAGAACTTGCGCTCCTTCTCCTTGAGAGCCGGGAGGAAGAACGCGAGCAGCTGGTAGAGCCAGATGGGGCTGGTCAGCACGATTGCGGCGTACGAGGCGATCTTGAAGCGGAACAGGAACGCCTCGAACGGACCAGTGACGAAGACCTTCTGCCCCGGCAGGAACGGTGCGATGGGAGCAAACAACCAGGACAGGATATTGGCGGTGAAGGGGTAGGCGGCAATAGAACCCACGCCTACGGTCACGGCGATGACGAGAATGCGCTGTCGCAGCTCGGCCAGGTGGCTGAGGAACGGCATCTTCTGTGGGCTGATGGGCATGGGCGTCGGAGTGATGGGCTGCCGAGCGGCGCCTTCTACTCCTCCTCCTCCTCATCCTCGTCGTTTTCGTACAGCGTCGAGGCGACCGTCGAACCGATCGGAGGCGTCGTCGTGCCCGCACTCGAGGAACCGGGGTTCTCGGCGGTGAACATGTCGGCCTTGATCATGCGCTCCATGTCGTCTTTCGCGGCATTGAACATGCGCATCATCTTGCCGACGGTGCGCGCGATCTCGGGCATCTTGTCCGGCCCGATGAGAATCAGACCCGCGACAAGAATGATGATGAGTTTGAACCCGGTGATTCCGAACACAGCCCTACCCTTTCCAGACGCACACACAGGAGTAGCAGCACGCAATCGCCGTGCCGCTCTGCTCGGCGGTGCCGGCCGCCGGGACTAGCCCTAGAACTCGGCGGCCTCCGCGGCGTCGGAGAAGATGGGGAACACCTTGTCGAGCCCGGTGATCCTGAAGATCTTGAGAATGCTCTCGCGGGTACAGACGATCCGAACGGCACCGTCCTTCTCGCGGGCCCGCCGAAGCGCGCTCACGAGAACCCCGAGGCCCGAGCTGTCGATGAAAGCGACCTTCTCCAGGTCGACGATCACGTGCGTGCATCCACCTTGGATGAGCGCAACCAGCTCCTCCTTGAGACCTGGCGCGGTGTAGACGTCAACCTCGCCTTCGAGAACGACCGTGCACACGTTGCCGTCTTGCTGCGTGCGAATGTCGAGTTCCATGCTTCGCGGTGCTCCTCAGAGACGTTCGGGCGATGCTTGTGGATTGTACCGCCCCAACCCCGCTGCACCAAGAGCCGCACGAGTGGGTACGAATCCACTAGCTCGCAGCACACGGAAGGACCCTCATGTCGCTCACCATCAATCTCGACCAAGAGCCAGCGTTTTGGAAGCTGACGCTCGCTGGCGATCTGGACTATGGCGAGTGTGCGACGTTCCGGATGAACATCGACCGGATACTCAAGAGCTCGCCACCTGCGGCGATTGTCGACCTGTCGGGTGTCGAGTATCTCGACAGCTCGGGACTCGGCCTTCTGCTTTCGCTCTCGAAGGAGTATGCGAGCACTGGAGGCAAGCTGGTTTTGGTCACCAACGAGACGGTCGACAACATCTTGTCGCTCACGCGCCTCAACGGCATCTTCGCCACAGCGCCACACCTCGATCAAGCGCTGCAGATGGTCGAGACACCGGCAGTCTGACATCCCGCCGCCGAGGACCGCGCAGCGTCGCGCAGCAACAAACGGGCGCCCCCAAGGGGCGCCCGTCGTCGTTTCTGATGTGGGTTGATGTGGGTTTAGCTCGCCTAGGGCGTCTTGGTCGCAGGCGCCGAGGCCCCCAGCGCCTTGAGACGGCTGGTGACGTAGGCCACTGGCTTGCCCTTGGGGTCGAGCACCAGGTACTTCTGATACGCGAAGACCGCCTGCTCGGAGTTCCCGGTCGAGTCGTAGAACAGGCCGAGGTTGAGCCACGCCGGCGGGAAATCGGGCTGCTTCACCGTCACCGCGCGCACGAGCTTGATCGCCGCCGTAGCGTCGTTGCTGTAGAACGTGGCGACCGAGCGGTCGGTCTGCACCGAGGGATCGAACGCCTTGTTCAACGTGGCGGCCTTGTCGTACGCGGCGCGAGCCTGAGCCCACACGTCGACCGCAGCAGACATCGCCGCAGTCGTGATCTGGCTCTGGCCGCTCGTCGGCGTCGAGAGCTGCTGGGCCCAGTCGAAGTAGGCGTTGGCGACCTTGACCTGCGCCGTGTAGCTCGTCGGCTGGCTTGCCGCTAGCGACTTGAGGGCATCCACAGTAGCCTGACCCTGCTGGTTGATTGTCGCGACCGGATCGACCGTCGAGGTGGCGGTCGTCGACGTGTTCGAGCTCTGGAACAGCTCGAAGATACCGGCGATGCCGCCAGCCATGAACACGCTGATGAAAGCGACGATCAAGACGATGATGAAGGTCTTCATCCAGACCGAAGTACGCGCTTTGTTGAGCGCCACGTCGGAGCTCCCTCCCTGCCGAGCAGTGCGAAGACACGGGCCCCGCGCCAGACGCTAGATGCGACCGGCAACCGAACCCACGGATTCGAAGCTGACTACTTGGTTGCGGTTGCGGTGGTGCTGGAACCTGAGCCCGTGATGGCCGGATGTCCGGCGGGCAGCTGGCCACCGTTCAACTGGTCCTGCGTCAGCGCCGGAGCGGACGTGCTCGGCGCAATTGCGGTGCTTGAAGCCGACGGGCTGATCGCCGTGCCGATGAACAGACCAATGACGATACCCAGGAGCAGCGCGATGACGGCGAAGAGGATCGCCATGGTCGTGGTCACGCTCTGAGCGCTAGAGACCGCTGGCGCGGGCGCGGGACGCGACCCGCTCTTGGCAGCCGGGCGAGAGGACGACGCGGTGCCGGCCTTCTTGGGCTTGTTGTCCGACTTCGCAGCCGGCTTCTCGTCGTCGTCAAAGAAGAAATCTTGGTCACTCACGTGCGATCCTCCTGGTTTGTCTGGGGCGAAAAAGCCGCCCCGTGCCTGCCTGAACCCCGCGTAGTATAGCACGCAGGTTGGGCACGTCTGGGCGCGTTCACAGCACGAAATCAGCAACTACCCAGCCAAACGCGGGAAGCCGATACACACGCTGGAGCCGCCGGCTACACTCGCAACTTCATCCGCATCTCCTCGGCACGCGCAAAGATGCGGTCGCGGTCCATCGAGTGCCAAGTCCGGTCCTCGTACAGGAACTTGCCGGCTACCATCGTGGCGAGCACGTTCTCCTGATTCGCGGTGTGCACGAGCGTGCTATACGGGTAGTGCGTCGGAATCTGATGAGACTTCGAGAGGTCGACGGCGATGATGTCGGCCTGCTTGCCCGGCTCAAGCGAGCCGAGGCGATCGTCGAGGCCCAAGACGCGCGCGGCGTCCAGTGTTGCCATCTTCACGAACTGCCGAGCGCTCATGAACCGGTCCTCGCCGAGCACTGCGCGCTGCACGAGCAGACCGATCCGCATCTCCTCGAAGACGTCCATCGAGTTGGAGGCGGCCGGCGAATCCGTCCCTAGCCCCACGCGAATCCCCGCGCGCAGGAACTGCTCGATGGGCGCCACGCCCATGGCCAGCTTGGCCTCGCAGCGCGGGCAGTGGGCGATCGAGACGTCTTTCTCGGCGAGTATGTCGATGTCGTCTTTGCCGACCTGCGTGCAGTGGACGGCCATGATGTGGGGGACATCGAACAGGCCCCACTGCAAGACGTAGCGCACGGGGCTGACACCGGTGGGCAGCCAGGCGGGAGCCTCAGAGTCGTAGCTCTCGCGCACGTCGGTGGCGAGCATGGAGGAGCCGTACTTCACGAACTGGAACTCTTCAACGCTACCGGCAAGGTGAATCGCGACCATCGTGCCATCCATCGCATACTCCGACACGCGCTGGAAGAGCTCGGGATGGCAGGAGTACGGCGCGTGCGGGGCGATGCCGATGGTGACTCGGCTGGAATCCGAGGTCTCGCGCCACGCGGCGATGTCCTCGGAGGCGCGTCGCATGACCTCCGGCACCGCCTTCTTGTCCATCGTGGCGACTTCGCGGTAGATGATCGCGCGCAGCCCCGAGGCCTGCGCGGCCATACCCGACGAGCCGGTCTCGGTGATGTCGGCGACCGTCGTGATGCCCGACTGTAGCGACTCCAACGCGCCGAGGCACGCCGAGTCGTCCCAATCCTGGCTGGAGAACAGCCGCTCCTTTTGCATGAGCTGAAGCTTCCACTCCGAGTACGGCAGGTCGTCGACCAGACCGCGCATCGCCGTGTACTCGAGGTGTGTGTGCAGGTCGATGAAGCCCGGCATCAGCGCTGCGAGTCCGAAGTCACGAACCG
Organism: Coriobacteriia bacterium; assembly: GCA_031292615.1. Lineage (NCBI taxonomy): Bacteria > Bacillati > Actinomycetota > Coriobacteriia > Coriobacteriia bacterium. The sequence continues at coordinate 13,258 of JARLGT010000090.1, forward strand.
GCTCGTCGGGATGCAGCGCCTGGAGGTGCTTCAGGTCGCCGATCTCGACGATCTTGTCGTCCTTGATCAGCACGGCGCCGTACTCGATGTGGGGCGTAGCGATCGGCAGCACGTAGCGGGCTGTGAGCAGCATGTGCGGTCCTTAGGGATCAAGCGGCATAGGGACTGTGGGAATGATACCGCAGCCAAGCTCGCACAGTAGCGCGGCGTGGCGTCGTGGACCGTGCCGCTGAGGCGAACACTCCGCAGCCGTGTTCGTCGGCGTAGCCGATGGACACTGCGAGGACGTTCGCCGTGCGGCGCGGGCCGCGGCGTCACGCCGTGCGGGCAGTCGGGGCTACTTGACTGCGGTGTGGAGCGCCACGATGCCGCCGGTCATGTCGCTCCAGGACACCGTCTTGAAGCCCGCTGCCTTCAGCTCTGCCGCAAGCGCCGGTTGCGTGGGGAA
>JARLGT010000091.1 GCA_031292615.1 Coriobacteriia bacterium
CAGACATCGGCTATGAGGACGGCGAGTACAAGGGGCTTGGGCTGGTGCCCGGCACCTGCGAGAAGCTGCCCGCGGGCGTCAAGATCCCACACATCGGCTGGAACACGGTGGAGTACCCACGCGAAAGCCCACTGTTCGAGGGCATCCCCGAGTCCACGGCGTTCTACTTCGTCCACAGCTACCGCATCGTGCCGCGCGACTCAGATACGATCATCGGCTCGACTGAGTACGGCGTGCGTTTCGCCTCGGCCGTCCAGTCGGGCAACCTGTTCGCCGTCCAGTTCCACCCGGAGAAGTCCTCGACCGAGGGCCTCAAGCTCCTCGCGAACTTCGGACGCGTCGCCGAGAAGGGCCTCGCATGATCGTCTTTCCCGCAATCGATATCCTCGGCGGCCGGGCCGTACGGCTCGCGCAGGGCGACTACGATCGAGTCACCGTCTACAACGAGAATCCGTTCACGCAGGCCAGGCACTTCGCCGAACAGGGCGCCGAGTGGGTCCACGTCGTCGACCTCGACGGTGCGCGAACCGGCGTGCCCGAGAACATCCGCATCATCGAGCGCATCGCCAATGACAGCGGACTGAAGGTCGAAGTGGGCGGCGGCATTCGATCGCTGGACACGCTCAAGCGGCTGGCCTTCGCCGGCGTGCTGCGCTGCGTGCTCGGCACCAAGCTCGTGACCGACCGCGAGTTCGTCGAGGCCGCTGTCGCGAAGTATGGCGACCGCATCGTGGCCGGCATTGACGCACGCGACGGGATGGTTGCGGTCGAGGGTTGGCGCGAGGGCACGGCCACTTCGGCCGATGAGCTGGTCGGCGAACTGACGGCGCTCGGCGTGCGCCACCTCGTCTACACCGACATCTCGCGCGACGGCATGCAGACCGGCATCAACACGCCGGCGTATAGCCACGTCGCTTCCGTCGCCGGCTTCCCCGTCGTGGCCAGCGGCGGCGTGTCCACGCTCGAGGACATCCGCGCGCTTGCGGCACTCGGCCCGGACATGGTCGAGGGCGTCATCGCCGGCCGCGCGATCTACGAAGGCGCGTTCACGCTGCCCGAGGCGCTCGCAGCTGCACGAGGGGAGGCGTGACGCCATGCTTATGAAGCGCGTCATACCCTGTCTCGACGTCCACGAGGGTCGCGTCGTCAAAGGCGTCAACTTCGTGAACCTGCGCGACGCCGGCGACCCGGTCGAGATGGCCGCCATCTACGACAAGGCCGGTGCCGATGAGGTCGTCTTCCTCGACATCACGGCCACGCACGAAGATCGTCCCAGCATGCTCGACGTCGCGACGCGGACCGCCGAGGAGTGCTTCATCCCGTACACGGTGGGCGGTGGGATGCGCACGGCCGATGACATCCGAGCGATGCTCAAGGCTGGCGCCGACAAGATCTCGCTGAACAGCGCCGCTGTGCGCGACCCATCGCTCATCACCCACACGAGCGGCATCTACGGCGCTCAGTGCATCGTCGTGGCAATCGATGCCAGACGCGTCCCCGACTCGAGCCCGGCGCGCTGGGAGGTCTTCATCAATGGCGGCCGCATCAACACGGAACTCGACGCTGTGGCATGGGCGACCGAGGCCGAGCGTCTCGGCAGTGGAGAGATCCTGCTCACGAGCATGGACTGCGACGGCACCAAGGACGGCTTCGACATCGACCTGACTCGTGCGGTGACTCGGGCAATCAACATCCCGGTCATAGCGAGCGGCGGTGCCGGTACGCTCGACCACTTCGCCGAGGTGGTCGTCGAAGCCGACGCCGACGCGGTGCTGGCGGCGAGCGTCTTCCACTTCGGCACGTACACGGTGCGCGAGGTCAAAGAGGCGATGGCCAAGGCCGGAGTGCCCGTGCGGCTCTAGTCCCGTCGGACTTGGCTGGCCGGTCGCAGCGACGTCACCGGCTTGTCGTACCACCCTGCTAGAATCCACCCACGCATCAGCACGCGACTTCAAGGAGCTCTCACGATGCCCGACCGCGAACAGGACCTTCTCGGAATCGACCAGTTCACCTACGACGCCAACGGGCTGATTCCGGCGGTCGTGCAGCAGCACGACACCCGCGAGGTGCTCATGGTTGCGTACATGAACCGCGAGTCGCTCGCCGAGACGATCGAGACGGGCTTCACTTGGTTCTGGAGCCGCAGCCGGCAGAAGTACTGGATGAAGGGCGAGAGCTCTGGGCACACGCAAGAGGTCGTCGAGATCCGCTACGACTGCGACGCCGACTGCCTGCTCGTGCTGGTCAACCAGAACGGTCCCGGGGCGTGCCACACCAACGAGCGGTCGTGCTTCTATCGCGAGCTCTACCCCGACCACAAGCATCTGGGCAAGGAGGTCGACGGCGATGAGTGACTCTCAGACCCTCGGCAGCGTCATCGACGGGCTGTGGAGCGTCATCGAGGCGCGCCGCACCGCCGACCCCGAGTTCTCCTACACCGCGAAGCTCCTCACCGGCCACGAGGACAAGCTCCTCAAGAAGATCGCCGAGGAGGCCGGAGAGGTCATCATGGCCGCAAAAGACGCGGACAAGGAACACCTGCGTTACGAAGTGGGAGATGTGGTGTACCACTTGCTCGTGGTAATGGCACGATGGGGTCTGACCCCCGACGACCTCGCCGAGGAACTCGCTTCTCGGCGTACGTAGTACCAATCACGGCCCGATCGCAAGCACATTCTCTCCCTGTAGCCGTTCCTCCGTCCGCAGCCGCCCTTTCAGGAGTTGCCTTGCCCTCGAGCCGCTTTATCCGTCGAATCCCCGCTATCGCCTTGGTGCTTGCCTTGGCGTGCCTACCTCTGGCTGGCTGCGGCCGCAAGGCGGCCTCCGCGCAACTCGCGAGCGGCGCCGGCGCTTCGTCAGCGACCTCATCGGCAGGCGGCGCCAAGGGTGGGGCCAAGGCGTCCGTGTATGGAGGTCAGGTCGTCGTCGCGCCGGCCACGATGCTCGAGCCGCCTGACTACGCCGGCTTCGAGCCGCTGCCTTGTTTCACCTACCACACCGTCTCACCAAAGGTGAAGAACGGGATCGCGATCACGCCCGCGACGTTCGAGTCGCAGCTCAAGACCCTCGCCGATCTCGGCTACCACACGATCACCGCGCGTCAGCTCTGGCAGCATCAAGCTCAAGGCACGCCCCTGCCGAGCAACCCGGTCATGATCACGTTCGACGATGGCTGGCGCAACCAGTTCACCTATGCGGCTCCGCTGCTCAAGAAGTACGGAATGGTGGCGACGTTCTTCATCAACCCCCAGCCCATTTCCAGCAAGTACGGCGGCTATTTGACCAGCGACATGGTGCTGGCGCTGGCCAAGGACGGCAACGACATCGAGTCGCATACGTGGCGCCACCTCAAGTTGACGCGCGATCGCACCGACTCGGCCGACGCGTTCCAGCGCAAGAACATCTCCCAGCTCGTCTTGGCCAACGACTGGATTCGCAAGGTCGTCGGCCAGCAGCCAGTGGCGCTGTGTTACCCGTACGGCTACTACGACCTCGAAGCGATCGGCATGGCGCAGCGGGCGGGCTACAAGCTCGGTTTTACCACCGACGAGGGGATCGCCGATGCCCGCGCTTGGGATGCGTTCCAGATCAAGCGCTTCACCATCACCAGTGCTGAGACCGCACTCAGCTTCAAGCGCCGTCTGCTCTCGGGGGCGCTCCAGGTACGCGATATCACGCCGGCGCCCGCCTCGCGTGTCGTCGGCATCACGACGACGGTCACCGTGGACATCACGGCGGTGCCGGCAGGCATCACGGGTCTGCGACTAACCTCCGGCCCGTCGCTTCACACGACCCAGTTCGTCGAGCGCAACGGTCACCGATACGCCGAGGCTCTGTTCAGCAACGCGAAAGTCGGCTTCCGCGAGATCAGCATGCTCGGTACCGATGCCGATGGCCGCAAGTACTATGCGTCGTGGGGCATCGTGCTCGGCGACTTGGCGCACTAGGCGCTTCACAAACTCGTAACCGGCAGACCAAAGGACACTCCGTGTACAACGAGCACGATCGACCGAGCACCCGCAAGATGCTCATCACCGGCGCGATCTGGGTCGCCGGAATCGCGGCCGTCATCGCTGTGGCTGCGGTTGTGTTCGGCATGGCGACCTCGCACTCGGCGTCGAGCACATCGAACGGCGCGTTGGCGAGTCCGGGCGTCGAGTCCCCGGCGACGATGACGGCCACGATCCCAAGCTCGGAGCCGGCGCCATCTGCGGCAGTCACAACGCAGCAGGTCGCGCCCTCACCCGCGACCGCGCCCGCGCCGACCGCGCCGAAGAAGGCGACGCCCGCGCCTGCGAAGACGACTGCCGCACCAGCGGTGAGCGGTGCTAGCGTCGTGGTGATCGACGCTGGCCACGAGGCCAAGGTCGTTCCGGGCGTGGACCCGATCGGTCCGGGCTCGACCACAACGAAGGCTAAGATCCTGTCCGGAGCCTACGACAGCTTCACGCATACCGAGGAAAGCGAACGTAACCTCGAGGTCGCGCTCAGGCTTCAGAAAGTGCTTGAGGCGCGCGGCGTCAAAGTCGTGATGGTCCGCACGAAGCAGAACGTCCAGATCACCAACAAGCAGCGCGCCGAGCTGGCCAACAGCGTTAACGCGGCGCTGTTCATCCGCCTGCATTGCGACAGCGGGCCGTCCAACGTCACCGGCGTTCTCACGTTGCGCCCCGAGAAGAACTGGTACCCAGCGCACCCCATCGTCGCGCAAAGCAAGATTGCGGCGAGCCTGATTCAGGCGGCAACTCTTGCCGCGACCGGCGCGAAGGATCGCGGCATCACGCCGCGCAACGACGAGGTCGGCTTCAACTGGTCGCAGGTCCCGTCCGTGCTTGTCGAGATGGGGCTGTTGAGCAACAAGACCGAAGCGACAAAGCTCGGAACCGCCGCCTACCAGAACAAACTCGCCGACGGCATGGCCAATGGCATCGTCGCGTATCTGAAGACGCGATAGGGAAGCGCGCTCGATCGCAACCGAAAGGGCCGCCCAGTGGGCGGCCCTTTCTTGTGAGCATCCTTTGCGGCTTGCAGGAAACCATTGCGAGTTGCCGGAATGCGTTGTGCTTGCTGGTATGTCTTGCGGGAGGTTCGTCACGGTGCGACGTGGCCCCGGGTTACTAGTGGGTCACGCGGACCTTGAATCCTTGGCCACCGCACGACGGGCACTTGCGGTTCACGTCTCGGCCGGTCTGGTCTTTCAGAGTGACCCACCGATTGCCCTTGCAGGCCGGACAGGTTTCCTTGCGGACCATCTCATCATCTCCCTGCGATGGCTCCTGCCGAGATCTGCGGGGCAGGTGACCCCATAATAAGCAACAGGTCTGCCAAGTTTCGTTAAGAATTCATACCAGTTCTGCATGAATCGGAAACGCCGGTGCTTGACATCACGCTCCAAAGTCCTAAGATTTAGACGTTTACCTAAACATCTAACGATTCGGAGTGTGGCCCGCGGTGCCCGACGTGTTCAAGGCGCTTTCGGACGAGACTCGGCGAGAGATACTCAGGTTGCTGCAGGACGGTGACATGACGGCAGGCGCCATCGCCGAGAACTTCGCGATGAGCAAGCCGTCCATCTCTCACCACCTTTCGGCGCTCCGGCAGGCCGAACTCGTAACCGCGGAGCGTCGGGGGCAGGCGATCGTCTACTCGCTCAACACCACGGTGTTCCAGGACCTGATGGCGTACGCGATGGGGTTTCTCGGCAACCAAGATGAAGGGGAAGGGCCGGCTCGATGAAGTTCAAGGACATGCCCAAGCTGCCGCTGGTGCTGATCGCGGCGATGTTCGTCGTTGGCGCGCTGGTCTATCCGCAGCTACCGGCACGCATTCCTATGCACTGGGGGCCAAGCGGGCAGATCGACAGATGGGGTACCCGGTCGTTTCTGACTGTCTTCTTCGCTCCGCTGACAACCTTGGCCGTTTACGTCCTGATGTGGCTCGTGCCCTACCTCGACCCGCAGCGCGCCAACCTGTTGCGTTCCAAGCAGGTCTACTCGATCGCGTTGGAGCTTCTCGCCGGGATGATGACGATTGTGTTCGTGGGCCAGCTGTATGCGTCGTCCAATAACGCGCTTCCAATGGCCAGCATCGTCGAAGTGGCAACCGGCGTGATGCTCGTCGTCATCGGCAACTACATGGGACGGGTCAAGCGCAACTGGACGATGGGCGTGCGCACGCGATGGACGCTCTCCGACGATACGGTGTGGGCCAAGACGAATCGGCTTGGCGGCCGGATGCTCATGGTCGCCGGTCTACTCGCCATCGTCGGAGCATTCCTACCGCCACTGGTTGGCGTCGCGCTGATCGTGCTGCCGCTCCTGGTGATCCTGCCGGTCATCTACATCTACTCGATGAACCTGTACCGGCAGCTTCACCCCGACGAGATGGAGCCACCTGAGCCGGGCCCTCTCGCTGAGGAGATAGACGCCGAGCCGGTCCCGTTGCTGCAGCCGGGAGACGCGAGCGCTGCGCACATCGACAAGCTCTGCCCCGCCTGTGGCGCCGAGAACGCGCCCGGCAACTCGGAGTGCATCGCCTGCGGCAAGCCGCTCGGGCCAGACTGAGCCGGCGGCGCCTCGGCAAGCAGCTGGTCGGGCCGGAGATTGAGGAAGTCTGCCTTGGATGCCAGCAGCATCTCGATGGCTGGGTCGATCGCCCCCATGATCCCGAAGACGCGCATGCGCGCCCCGAGCAGATCCATGTACGTCACGTAGGGGTAGTCGGTTCCGCTGAACGTGCCATCGATGTTTCGCTGGTAGAACAGGTCGTGGTTCGCGCGAATCCACCCCGGGGCCGTGTCGTCGATGCCCGCGCGAATCTGCTCGGCGAGGTCGACGTAGCGGTGATCGGCGGTTCGGACGTACATGTCGTAGAGGTAGTTCATCTCCCCGAGCGCGTGGTTCATCGACGTGTGGACCTTGAGCTTGCCGGACGCGTCGTAGTAGTCGGCAAACAGGATGCCGTGCTGCGTGCGCACCACCGCTCCGCTGGCGGCCAGTCCGTTGAGGTATTTGGCATAGTTGTCTGCCCATCGAGTGCATTCGGCGACAGCCACCACGCCCTGGCTGCCCAGCGCTTCAGCGATCGAGAGGGAGAGCTCGGAGAGGTGTTCGTTGTGCCGCGTGTCGACGTAGGGAGCCACGATCCCCGACTCATCTTTAACCCAGGTGCTCGTGTAGTCGGTGCGCCACAATCCGTCCTTGGAGCGGAAGGCACCCAGCGTATACAGGTCGTTTGCGAGCAGATCGCCGAAGAGCGCCGAGCCGGTCCCCCTGTAGGCGGTCAGGGTCTCGCCGCCGTTCATATCGAGGAGCGACCGGATGTAGCCGAGCTTGGTTTCGGGCTCGATCGAGTAAGGCGCTTTGTAATAGGAGCCCAAAGGATCGAGCCAGCGCCACTCGTCACGCGTCACGTGGCCAATGCTGTACACGCCCACGGTCGAGTCGGTGATTGGCGCTTTGGAGGCGATGAAGTAGCGTTGCGAGTGCTGGCGTCCGCTCGCATCAAGCCCAAGGTTGACCGTCGCAAGCGTGTCGGCGCCACCCTGCGCGATGGTCATCGTCGGGCTCTCGGAGATGAGTTCGCGCACCGTACTCAGACCGCCGCCGGGGTAGCTCTTGGTCAGGATGTCGTAGCGGTACGCCTTGCTCAGGAACAACGGGGCATCCGACGCCGCGCCCAGCGAAAAGTCCACCCAACCGATCGGCCCTGTCGTGTGGTCGACGCCTTGGACCTTGTTTGGGGCGAGATTGGGCTGCAAATGCAGGTCGTGCAACACCGCAGTTTCAGACGCGCTCGAGATCGCGAGGTTGACCGAGGGCGTTGAGTCTTTGGCCGCCAGATCGGCGAAGAGCATCTTGCTTCCGCTTGGCAGGGTTCGCAGCGTCAGCGTGAGCAAGCCCTTGGGGCTCTTGAGCGCACCCAGAGTGTAGGTCATCGTGTCCTGCGTGACGTTGAGCGTGCGCGCCGTCGCGACGGAGGACTGCAGACGAACCGCGAGCCCGCCCGCCGAGATGGTCATGACATGCGTGGGGCCCAAGGCCAGGGTCGCATTCGTCGCGACCACGCTTGGGGCGGGCGCTGCTCCTGCCAGCGCGGGCTGCAGCAGCCCGGCGGCGAGCACCGCAATGAGCGCGCATGCGTGCGAAAGACGTGTGTACGGCGGCAAGGCATCCTCGGATCGGCCCGAGTATTTTACCGATGTTAACATCGGCCCGGTTTCCATCGGTGGAGAGCGCGTGGAGGCGCCTGACCAGACGACCAGGCACCACTCTTCCGGCGCTAGGGGCTTGACAGCTCCCCGCCCCGGCGGGATAGACTGCTCGGAACCGAACAGGCGCGCCTGTGACGGGGAAGAGTACTTCGGTTGAAGCGCTTTGCAGAGAGTCGGGGATGGTGAAACCTCGACGCGTGACACCGGAGGAATGGGCCCCTGAGGCACTCGCACAAAGGCTGTACGTGGCCGATTAGTGCGGGCGGATCCCCACCGATACAAGGGGCAGGGTATGAAGGTGGAACCTCACCGAGTGCCCGTTAGACCAAAGTGGGCTTGTCGCGAGAGCGATAGAGTCAACAAGGGTGGTACCGCGAGAGTAAAGCTCTCGTCCCTTGGCGGACGAGGGCTTTTTGTATTCCGGGACCGAGTTACAGCGCGTCGGTGAGGTCGGCTACCCGCGACCGAGAGGCAGGATGAAAGATGATACTTCCGAGCAGAGACGAGTTCGTACGTCTCGCCGCAGACCACGATGTGGTCCCCGTGGCGCGCGAGGTCTACGCCGACCTCGCCACGCCCATCAGCGCGTTCATGGCGCTTGCCAAAGGTGCCGAGCACGCGTTCCTACTCGAGAGCGTCATCGGCGGTGAGCGCTTGGGCCGCTACAGCTTCCTTGGAATCGGCGACCGCCAAGTCATCAGTGGGCGCGGCAACGAGGTCGTCGTCGAAAACGGCGGCGTGAGCGGCGAGTACGCAGACGACCCGCTACGGGTGGTCGCTCGCGAGCTTGCCGCCGGCAGCGTGGCGCGCGTGCCGGGGCTGCCGTTGTTCGTGGGAGGCGCCGTAGGCTACGTGGGGTACGAGACGGCCTCGACCTTCGAGAAGGTGCCGCGGCACGACAACGACATCCTCGGCGTGCCGGACTTCACGTTCATGATGGCCGACATCGTCGTGGCGTTCGATCACGCCCGCCGAGTTATGCAGGTCATCGCGCCGGTCCGCCCGGGCGGGGCTCCCGACATCGCCTACGATGCGGCCCTGGCGCGCATCAACAGCTACCTCAAGCGCATCGACGAGGGCCCGCGCGGCGCCGAGCTGGGCGCGTACGGCGTACAGGTCCCGGTGCCATTCGAGGCGCACACCACCCGCGAGCAGTACATGGCGCAGGTCGAAGCGGCCAAGGAGCACATCGCTGCGGGCGACATCTTCCAGGTGGTGCTTTCGCAGCGCTACTCAGCACCGTTTGAGGGTGACGGGCTCGATCTCTACCGCGTGCTTCGTGCCGTCAACCCGTCGCCGTACATGTTCTACGTGCGAACCCGCGACGTGACGCTCGTGGGCTCGAGCCCGGAGCCTCTCGTGCGCGTCGAGGGCGACCAGGTGCTCACGCGTCCGCTTGCCGGCACGCGACCGCGCGGTCTGACCGCCGCCGAGGACGGCCGTCTGCGCGCCGACCTGCTGGCCGACGAGAAGGAGCGCGCCGAGCACGTCATGCTCGTCGACTTGGGCCGCAACGACCTGGGCCGCGTGAGCGAGTCGGGTTCGGTGAGCGTCGACGAGCTGATGGAGGTCGAGTACTACAGCCACGTCATGCACATCGTCAGCAACGTGACCGGCACGCTCGCCGAGGGCAAAGACGCGTTCGACGCGCTCGAGGCGACGTTCCCGGCCGGCACGGTGAGCGGCGCTCCCAAGGTGCGCGCGATGGAGATCATCCGCGAGCTGGAGCCCGAGGCACGCGGCCCCTACGCCGGGACGGTGGGCTACGTAGGACTCGATGGCGCGATGGACATGTGCATCACCATCCGCACCGTGGTGCTGGTCAACGGTCGCGCCTACGTACAGTCCGGCGCCGGCATCGTGATGGACTCCGATCCCGCGACGGAATACGAGGAGTGTATGCACAAGGCCCAAGCGCTGCACAAGGCGCTCGAACTCGCCGCCGGCATGAACGCCGAGGAGGTGGTGGGCCGATGATTCTCATCGTCGACAACTACGACAGCTTCACCTACAACCTCGTCCAGCTGCTCGCCGCGCTAGGAGCCGATGTCGAGGTTCGCCGCAACGACACGCTGACCGCCGAGGAAGCCTTGGCGCTCAAGCCGGCGGGCATCGTGGTGTCACCCGGCCCCGGCACTCCCGACGACGCGGGCATCTCGCGCGACGTCATCCGCGCTGCTGCCAGCGCTGGCGTGCCGCTGCTGGGGGTGTGTCTCGGCCATCAGTGCGTCGCCGAGGTGTACGGCGCAACGGTGTGCCGCTCTCCGCGCCCGGTGCACGGCAAGACCGACGAGGTCACGCACGACGGCCAGTACCTGTTCACCGGCATCCCCAGCCCGTTCACAGCCACTCGCTACCACTCGCTGTGCGTCGACGCCGATAGCGTGCCTGACTCACTCGTCGTGCAGGCCCATACGCCCGACGGCGTCATCATGGGTCTTCGCCATCGCGAGCTGCCCATCTTCGGCGTGCAGTTCCATCCCGAGAGCGTGCTGACGCCGGAAGGCACCAAGCTGCTCGCGAACTTCCTCGACGTCACAGGCGAGGTGCCGCTCGCTGGCGGTGTGTCCGGCACGCCGGGCCTGGTGGCGGCGGCAGGCGGAACCGCACGTGCGGTGGCTGGGACCGCGGAGGTCACCACCCCGGCGGGCGCGATCGGCCGCGTCGCGACCGGGGCGTCGCTGACCGAGGACGAGTCCTACGTCGTCATGAACCAGGTAATGGACGGCGAGGCGACCCCGTCGCAGATCAGCGCGCTGATCACCGGCATGCGCATGAAGGGCGAGACGGTCGACGAGATTGTCGGCTTCGCTCGTGCGATGCGCGAGCACGCGACCCCGGTGCGCCCGACCGTGACCGGCTACATCGACACCTGCGGGACGGGCGGCGACGGCCTGCATACCTTCAACATTTCGACGACGACGGCCTTCGTGGTTGCGGGCGCGGGCGTGCCGGTCGCCAAACACGGCAACCGCGCAGTCTCCAGCGCCGCAGGCAGCGCCGACGTGCTCGAGGCTCTGGGCATCGACATCGGGCTGTCCGCGACCGACGTCGGACGTTGCATCGACGAGGTGGGTGTTGGCTTCCTGTTCGCTCAGGCGCTGCACTCCTCGATGCGCCACGCCGGGCCCACACGTCGTGAGATCGGCATCCGCACCGTCTTCAACATTCTCGGCCCGCTTACCAACCCCGCTGGGGCCAAGCGCCAGCTTCTCGGCGTCTACGATGCGCGGCTCGCGCCGGTCATGGCCGAGGTGGCTGGGCGCCTCGGCGCCGAGCGCGTCCTGGTGGTCAACGGACATCCCGGCATGGACGAGGTCAGCGGCAGCGGGCCCACCACCGTCTCGGAGTTCGACGTCGAGGCAGGCGGGGTGCGCACGTACGAGGTGACGCCGGAGTCCGTGGGCCTGGCTCGCGGCACGCTGGCCGACATCGCCGGTGGCGACGCCGCCGAGAACGCGGCAATCGTGCGGGCGATTCTTGGCGGCGAGATCAGTCCTCGGCGCGATGTCGTGCTGCTGAACTCGGCAGCCGGGCTGCTCGCGGCCGGCAAGGTCGCCGACCTGGCCGAGGGCGTCGCTCTGGCCCGCGAGTCGATCGACACCGGCCGCGCTCTGTCCGCACTCGATGCGCTCGGCGAGCTGTCGCGGCGTCTGTCCGCGGCCGCCAGCCGCGCCAAGCCGGTCACGGAGGCGAGTTTGTAGTGGTGGCTAGCTTCCTTGAGGACATGATCGTGCGTCGAGAAGCCCGCATCGCTGCCGAGTATGGCGAGTTGTCGCCTGCCGACCGCGAGCGCCTCGCCTGTTGCGCGCGCCCGGTGCGTGACTTCGCCGCCGCGTTGCGCGAGCGCGTCGACATCGCCGTGATCGCCGAGGTCAAGAAGGCCTCGCCGAGCGTCGGTCCCATCGCCCCCGACTGCGAGGCGAGCAAGCAGGCGCTGCACTACCAGGACGGTGGTGCTGCGGCCATCAGCGTGCTCACCGAGCCGGAGAGCTTCGGTGGCAGCTTCGCGGACCTCTCGGACGTGGCCGACGCTGTCGACATCCCGGTGCTGTGCAAGGACTTCGTCGTCGACCCGGTCCAGCTGTTCGTCGCGCGCGGACACGGTGCCGACGCCATTCTGCTGATGGTCAGCGTGCTGGGCGAGCGCACCGCCGAGTACCTCGACATCGCGCAGACGCTCGGCCTGACCGCGCTCGTCGAGGTGATCACCTCGGCCGAGCTCGCCATCGCGCTGCGGGCCGGCGCGCGCGTCATCGCGATCAACAACCGCGATCTGCACTCGCTCAAGGTCGACCCCGAGGCCGCTCGGGCGCTCGTCGCCGAGGCCGCCGAGGCCGGCGCGATCGTGGTCGCCGCGAGCGGCACGAAGTCGCGTGCCGACGTGGCCGCGGCCGGACTTGCGGGCGCAGACGCGGTGCTTGTGGGCGAGGCACTGATGCGCGAGGCGTTTCCGGAAGACCTGCTTGAGGAGTTGACGGGTGTCGCCCGGCGCGCGCCCGTGACGGGATAGAGAGCACACGGCTGACCAACGAAAGAACCGTACGAACGCACCACCGCACGTGCCAGATAGCCGCAGTGAGAGGAGAGTCACCCATGTCGGACAAGACGCGATTCGGACTCGACGAGACCAGGATTCCTGAGGCCTGGTACAACATCATTCCGGACCTGAAGAACCCGCCTGCGCCTCCGAAGGTGGTCACGCCGGATGGGACCGAACTCAATGGGGACCAGATCGGCGAGGTGATGGCCAAGCTGTTTCCGATGGAGTGCCTGAAGCAGGAGATGTCGCCGGACCGCTGGATCGACATTCCCGGCGCTGTGATCGACGTCTACAAGACGTATCGTCCATCACCACTGCTGCGCGCCAAGCAGCTCGAACGCGACCTCGGCCTGCCTGCGGGCGTCAAGATCTTCTACAAGTACGAGGGCGTCAGCCCCGCAGGCTCGCACAAGCCCAATACGGCCATCCCGCAGGCGTACTACAACAAGCAGGAAGGCATCACCAAGATCTCGACCGAGACCGGCGCCGGCCAGTGGGGCAGCGCTCTGTCGATCGCGGGCGCGCTGTACGGCATCGATGTCGAGGTCTTCATGGTCGGCGTGAGCTACGACCAGAAGCCGTACCGCCGCATCCTCATGGAGACCTACGGTGGCACCGTTCACAAGTCTCCAAGCAACCTCACCGAGGCCGGCCGTCACGTGCTTGCCATGGACCCGGACTCCACCGGTTCGCTCGGTATCGCGATCTCCGAGGCCGTCGAGATCGCCATGAAGAACGACGACACCCACTACGCACTCGGCAGCGTGCTCAACCACGTCTGTCTGCACCAGACCATCATCGGGCTGGAGGCTATCGAGCAGATGGCACTTGCCGAGGAAGAGCCTGATGTCGTCATCGCTTGCATCGGCGGTGGCTCGAACTTCGCCGGTATTGCGTTCCCGTACTACCATCGCAAGCTTGAGGGCAAGAGCAATGCGCGCCTCGTGGCAGTCGAGCCCAAGGCGTGCCCAACGTTGACCGCCGGTGACTACCGCTACGACCTCGGCGACGAGGCTGGCATGACCCCGCAGATGCTCATGTACACGCTGGGCCACGACTTCGTCCCGGCCGGTATCCACGCCGGCGGCCTGCGCTACCACGGCGATTCGCCGCTTGTCAGTCAGCTCGTCCACGAGGGCGAGGCTGAGGGTGTCGCCGTCGACCAGACTGCGTGCTTCGCGGCCGCCGTGCAGTTCGCACGCGCCGAGGGGATCCTCCCGGCACCGGAGTCCAGCCACGCGATCCTTGCTGCGATCATGGAGGCTCAGGCCGCCCAGGCAGCCGGCGAGGACAAGGTCATCTTGTTCAACCTGTCTGGCCACGGGCACTTCGATCTGGCCGCGTACGCTGCGTACAACGCCGGCGATCTTCAGGACTACGATTTCTCCGCTGGCGCGACGTTGTGCGGGGACGACCTGTAAGAATCGATTGTTCGATGGGAGGCCGGGGCGCCCGCGCTCACGTCCTCGCAGTGTCCATCGCAAGGCGATGAATACGGCTGCGGAGTGTTCGCTTGGGCACTCCGGCTTCCCATCTACCGTTTGTCACGAGGAGACACCTCTACATGCATCGCACGCGCATCAAGATCTGCGGAATCACCAACACGCACGACGCGGCGCTGGCGGTTGCAGCTGGGGCCGATGCGGTCGGGGTGATCTTCGCTCCGTCTCCTCGGCAGGTGACGGTGGAGCAAGCGGTGGCTGCGCTCGCCGACGTGCCGCCACCGGTGGCGCGCGTGGGTGTGTTCGTCGACCCGTCGGCGGAGCAAGTGGCGCGAGCCGTGGAAGCGTGCGGTCTGACCGCGGTGCAGCTCAGCGGGCACGAATCGCCGGAAGTATGCGATTTGGTTCCAGTTCCGGTGCTCAAGGCTATCCACATTGGCACGGATTTCCCTCTAGAAATGGCGGAGCCCTACCGGGGCCACGCCGCCGCCCTTCTTCTCGACACACTCGTGCCAGGCAAAGCGGGCGGTACCTCGCAAGCATTCAACTGGCTTACCCTAGGCGTGCTTCCCGGCTGGGCTCCCTCGTTTATCGCAGGGGGGCTCAAGCCTGATAACATCGCAGCTTGTGTCGCTGCGCTGCGCCCCTTTGCGGTCGACGTCTCCTCGGGGGTTGAGGCGTCGCCGGGCATCAAAGATCCCGACAAGATCGTTGCGTTTTGCGCTGCCGTGCGCGGCGCCGACCAGGAGGTCTGATCTGATGAGCAAGCTGCTGCCTTCCGCTGACGACGTCTACACGGGTCCCGATGCCGCCGGCTTCTTCGGCGCCTATGGGGGTGCCTTCGTGCCCGAGACCGTTGTCCCGGCGCTGCAGGAGCTGACCGCCGCCTATGCCGAGGCGACCGCCGATCCTGCCTTCCGAGCCGAGCTCGACGTGCTGCTCGCCGACTACGTCGGCCGCGCGACGCCCCTCTACCGCGCCGACCGCCTGGCGGCGGCGGTCGGTCTTGGCGCCGTCTACCTCAAGCGCGAGGACCTGTGCCACACGGGTGCGCACAAGATCAACAACACGCTGGGTCAATGCCTGCTCGCCAAGCGCATGGGCAAGAAGCGCGTGATTGCCGAGACGGGCGCGGGACAGCACGGCGTGGCGACCGCCACCGCGGCCGCGCTGATGGATCTTGACTGCGCCGTGTTCATGGGCGTCGAGGATATCCGCCGCCAGTCGCTCAACGTCTACAAGATGCGGCTGCTGGGCGCCGAGGTCATCCCGGTCGAGGAAGGCACGGGCACGCTGGCCGATGCGGTCACAGCTGCTCTCCGCCGTTGGGTCGAGCGCGTCGAGGACACGTTCTACGTACTCGGAAGCGCTGTGGGCCCTCACCCGTATCCGATGATCGTGCGCGACTTCCAGCGCGTCATCGGCGACGAGATCATCGCGCAGATCGCCTCAAAGGACATCGATCGCGTCGACGCCGTCATCGCCTGCGTGGGTGGCGGCTCCAATGCGATCGGTACGTTCTATCCGTTCGTGGCCACCGTCCCTGCGAGCGAGCGCCCGCTGCTCGTTGGCGCCGAGGCCGCTGGGCTGGGCGTGGACACAGACAAGACCGGCGCGTCGATGACCAAAGGTACGCCGGGCGTCATGCACGGCTTCTACAGCTACCTGCTTCAAGACGAGGCAGGTAACCCGCTTGAGGCCTACAGCATCAGCGCCGGGCTCGACTACCCCGGCGTGGGCCCCGAGCACGCGTACTTCAAGGACGAAGGTATCGTGCGCTACGAGCCGGTCACGGACGCCGAGGCGCTGGCGGGCTTCGCGCAGCTCACCAAGCTCGAAGGCATCATCCCGGCCATCGAGTCGAGCCACGCGCTGGCACTGCTCCCGCGCTTGGCCTCCGAACTTGGTCCTGACGCGGTCGTGATCGTCACTCTCTCCGGCCGAGGCGACAAGGACATCGACATCGTGCGAGAGGCCGGCCTGTGAGCCGCCTGACCGAAGCGTTCGGCCAGGGTCACCCCGCACTGGTCGCCTACGTGATGGGCGGCTATCCCGATCGTGCGGGCTCGCTCGCGGCGCTGCACGCGCTGGCCGAGGCCGGCGCCGACGTCATCGAGCTGGGCATCCCGTATGCCGACCCGCTCGCCGACGGTCCGGTCATTCGCGATGCCGCCGATGTCGCTCGAGCCGCCGCTGGTGGCGCTTTCGGCCTCGCCGAGACTATCGAGCTCGCGCGCGACTTCATTGCCGAGGCGAGCCAGGGCGCTCCGCCGGTCGTGCTGATGGGTTATCTCAATCCGCTCATGCGCATGGGGCTGCCTAGGGCTGCCGCCGCGATTCTCGACGCCGGCGTCAGTGGTGTGATCCTGCCCGACCTGCCGCCGGACATGGCTGGGCCGTGGCTGGCGACCTCGGCGGGTATCGACACGGTATTTCTGGCGGCGCCTACGTCCACACCGGAGCGGCTGGCCAAGGTGGGGGAGATGTCGCGCGGCTTCGTCTACTGTGTCTCGACCACCGGTGTGACCGGTGAACGCACCGAGCTCTCATCCGAACTCGCCGAGCTGGTCGGCCGTGTGAAGGCCGCTACGGCCCTGCCGGTCGCCGTTGGTTTTGGAGTCTCAACGCCCGAACAAGCGGCCGCCGTGGCCCGTTTTGCCGATGGTGTCGTGGTCGGTAGTGCTATCGTGCGGCGACAGCGCGAAGTCGGGGAACTCCGGGGGTTTGTGGCCGAGTTGTCGGCTGCAGTGCGCAAACCGGCGTTGTAGTCTACACAGGATGCACACACAGTGCTGTATCTCATGTGGCACAATATTCGCGATTCGAAAGCTACGCACATCTAATGAATTCTGAACCACGATTTACAACCCGAGACGGCGGAGGATCGATGAAGAACGCGTTCCAGTTCGCACGCGTGTACACCGAGAAGTGGTGTTCGCGATGACCGAACCAAGACCCCGCCGCAAGCGCAACGGCCAGTGGGGGATGATCGCCGTCGGCGTTGTCGTTCTCGTCGTCGCAGGCTTCCTCGTGTACTCGGTCATCGGCAAGAAGAGCTCGGGGACGCAGTACATCACGGCACAGCCCACGCGAAGCACGTTGACGGTCTCCGTCGCAGGCAACGGCACCGTGGTCAGCCAGAATGCGGCGTCCGTCAATCCGAACATCTCGGGCACGGTCACGCAGCTGTCGGTGGCCGTCGGGCAGAAGGTCAAGAAGGGCGAGGTGCTCTTCGTCATCGACAATCCCGCCCTCGACGCAAACGTCACCCAAGCCAAGTCGAGCTACCAGTCGGCTAAGTCGAGCGTCTACAAGGCGCGACAGGCCGAGACTCAGGCCGACGTATCGCTGACGACCGGGGTGTGGCAGGCCAAGCAGTCGGTTCAGTCGGCTCAGGCGTCTCTCGCTTCGGCCAAGGCCGCGTATAACAAGGCCAAGGGAACTGTGCCGTACAACAACTTCTCGGTTGTTAGCGCGAGGGACTCGTTGTCGGCCGCCCAAACTGCGTTGAACACTGCGCAGAAGAACTACTCAGCCGCCTGCACGCTTCAGGAAGAGGGCCACAGCGCAGCCGCAGCCTCCCTGAACTCGGCGATTACGGCACAGAGTGCCGCCTCCCAGAACTATCAGCAGGCCATCACGAACGCTGACCAACGCACGGTGACCGCGCCCATCGACGGATATGTGACCACACTGTCGGTCAACAACGGCGACCAGATCGGGAGCGGCTCGAGCTCGAGCTCCTCCCGCTCCTCGTCCGGTAGCTCGTCGAGTTCATCGAGCGGCTCGAGTAGCCCACCGATCGTCATCTCAGACCTGTCGAATCTCCAAGCCCAGGTCCAGATTGCCGAAACCGATCGGCCCAATGTCAAGATCGGCCAGAAGGTCGAAACCACCTTCGACGCCGTCCCGAACCTCACGATCACGGGGCACGTATCGCAGATCGATGCCGTGGGCACCACGTCGTCGGGCGTGGTCACGTACAACGTGACGGTCACCTTCGACGTCCAGGACAAGCGGCTCAACCCGGGCATGACAGCCTCGGCGTCAATCATCACAAGGGTCGACACGAACGTGCTGCTGGTACCCAACGCCGCCGTCCAAACGGACTCGAGCGGTGCCTCGTACGTGCAGGTTCTCTCCGCGCCCGGGGCCACTCCCACCAACGTCACCGTGACGGTAGGCCCTGCCGGAGACACCAACACCGAGATCATCAGCGGTCTGACTGGTAACGAGAACGTCGTGACTCAGACCATTTCCGCCTCTACGTCGGGAAGCTCGACCTCGCGCAGCGGGTTGTCCGTACTCGGCGGTGGCGGTGCTGCGCGCGGCGGTGCCGGCGGTGGGTTCCGTGGCGGGAACTAGCGCATGATCGAGATTGAAGACCTGTGCAAGATCTACCACGGAGGCATGGGCGCCGACACCATTGCACTTGACGGCATCTCTCTGACCGTTCAAGACGGCGAGTTCGTCGCGATCATGGGCCCGTCCGGCTCGGGCAAGTCGACGCTCATGTACATCTTGGGCTTGCTCGATACGCCCACCTCGGGCAAGTACTTCCGCGACGGCGAGAACGTCGCGGAGCTCGACGATGACGCTCTGGCCGACATCCGGAATCTCAGGCTCGGCTTCGTGTTCCAGTCGTTTAACCTGTTGCCCCGCGCGACGGTCATGCGCAACGTGCTTGTGCCGTTACTGTACTCAACGGTCAAGAGGTCGGACCGCGAAGCGATGGCCATCTCGGCCATGGAGGCCGCTGGGATTCCCGAGGAGCTGTGGTACCACAGGTCAAACGAGCTGTCCGGCGGCCAGATGCAGCGTGTCGCCATCGCGCGGGCGTTGATCACCGACCCAGGGCTCATCCTTGCCGACGAGCCGACGGGCAACCTGGACACCAAGACCGGCGAGCACATTCTCTCGACGTTCCAGCGGCTCAACGATCAGGGACGCACCATCGTGCTCATCACGCACGAGCCCGACGTCGGCGAGCACGCAAAGCGCATCGTCCACGTGCAAGACGGCAAGATTCTCTCGGACAACCCGGTCGCTTCTCAGATGCGTGCAATGGAGGTGAGTGTCGATGCGGTTGGTTGATGTCGTTGAGGAGACCCCGTTCTCGGTGTCCTCGAACAAGGTCCGCTCGGCGCTCACCATCCTGGGCATCGTTGTGGGTATCGCGTCCGTCATCGTGATGGTCGCAATCGGCCAAGGCGCGCAGGCGTCGATAACGAACTCGATCAACCAGGCGGGTTCAAACCTCGTCATGGTCATGCCTGGATTCGGCGGCGGCGGCGGTGCGGTTCGAGGCGCTCGAGGCGCGGCGCTGACGCTCACTGAGGGCGACGCTCAAGCCATTGCCACCCAAGTAACTGGCGTAAGTGGCGTCTCGCAAGAGCGTTCGTCGCGCCAGCAGGTTATCGCCGGGGCCAACAACACCAACACGTCAATCATGGGTGCGACGCCCGTCTACCAGGCGGTTCACAGCATTCAGATCGCCGAGGGCCAGTTCGTTTCCGCCAATGACGTCGCCTCGGTCGCGCGCGTTGCGGTGCTCGGCCCCACGACTCGCGACGACCTGTTCGGTGTCGGCGCTACGAACGTGGTGGGCAAGCGGGTCCGCATCAACGGGATCGACTTCCGTATCATCGGAATCACTGTGGCCAAGGGCGGGAGCGGATTTAACAACCAAGACGACGTGGTCTACGCTCCGCTCACCACCGTTCAGCAGCTGCTGGTTGGCGACCCACATCTCTCGCAGATCAGCGTTCAGGCCGCAAACGCTAACGACGTGGCGGCTGTGGAGGCGCAAATCACCACTTTGCTGCTCTCGCGCCATAAGATCTCCAACGCGGCCTCTGCCGACTTCACCGTGCTTTCGCAAAGCGACATCGCGGCTACGGCGTCGACCGTGACCGGAACGTTCACGATCGTGCTCGCGTCCATTGCGGGCATATCCCTGCTGGTCGGCGGCATCGGAATCATGAACATGATGCTCACAGCAGTCACCGAGCGAACGCGCGAGATCGGTCTTCGCAAGGCGGTTGGTGCGCGACGAAACGACATCAGCATGCAGTTCCTCGCCGAGTCGGTCGCGCTGACCTTCCTCGGGGGATTGATCGGCGTGTTGCTCGGCATCGGTATCTCGGCGGCAATCACTGCATTTGCCGGCGTGACGACGCAGGTATCGATTCCGTCGGTTCTCTTGGCTGCGGGCGTGAGTATCGGCATTGGTGTTGTTTTTGGGTATTACCCCGCGCTCAGGGCTTCTGGCATGAACCCTGTTGAAGCACTCAGGTATCAATAAGCATTTGAGAGGAAGGCGCTACGTATGAAGAACACAGTCATTTGGGCGGTGCTGGCGGCGGTGCTCTTTGGCGCTGTCGGGTTCTACGGTGGTGTGACGTACCAGAAGACGCAGGCGCCCAGCGGATTCGCGGGGCGTGCCGGTGGATTTGGCGGTGGCGGGTTCGGCGGCAGCAACTCGAGTGGAGCCGGCTTCCGCAACTCAGCCAACGTTGCCACCGGAACCGTTATCGCGCAGGACGCTCAGAGCATCACCGTCAAGACGTCTGACGGCGGCTCCAAGACCGTCTTCCTCTCGTCTACCACACACGTTTCGAAGCAGCAGGTCCTCACCGCCGCCGACGTGAAGATCGGCGATCAGGTTGCAGCGTTCGGGCAGGCAGGCAACGGTGGAATCACCGCGATGTCTGTGCAGATCGTTCCTCCCGGAGGTAGCTTCAGCTTCGGTGGCGGCGGCCGCGGTGGCTTTGGCGGCGGCGGTGCCGGTGGCGGCAACGGCGGCGGTTCGAGCTCGTCGGGCCAGTAGCCCCCAAGGGCGTGCTCCTGCGCTCGCCAGTAAGATCTCGCGAACGAATAGCGGGCCCGCATCCGACCGAGGATCTTCCTCGGCGGGTGCGGGCCCGCGGTGCGTTCTAGGTGACGTCTACGGCGTCAAAGCCGACGTCGCCGATTGCGGTGAGATTCCAGTCGCGCGGCTAGTTCGCCGTGCCAGTTGTAGGAGTGCTCGGCGTGGTGTCGATGCTGCCGGTAGGAGGCACGCTCGGCGCTGGGGCCGGCGCGATGATGGGCGTGGCGGGCACGAGCTTCGGGGCGTCCTTGATGCCGCGGAGCACGAGCGCCGAGTAGCCGCCCTTGAACTGCTTGACTGCTCGCAGTGCTGGCTTGCCCGACTGCGACTCCTCGAGCGCCCAGTACTGGCGCTTCTTCTTGTTCTTCCAGCCGTCAAAGATCTCGACGTGGCCAGAACGGCGAACGGCGTCGCCCGGCTTGAGCTTGCTCCACGAGATCTTGTGAGCCACCGAGCCGATGTCGGAGGAGGTGTAGGAGGACTTGAGCTTCCAGGCCATCGAGACGAACCCGGAGCAGTCCCGCCGGTAACCGTGATAGTACGAGGACTGGCTGTACTGGACGTGCTTCTTGATCCAGGTGTTGGCCCGCTTGAGCACCTCGGCGCGCGTGATTGCCTGCGCCGGGGCAGCGTGACCTGCCAATAGAACGACCGCCGAGAGGGCGACGGTGACCACTTGTCGGCTGAGGGCCGACACCGAACGAACACGACTGCTTACCTTCACACGGCTTCCTTCCGCCGGCTTGTAGTACGCCCGAGGGCCGTGCCATTTTCTGGTCAGGCCGGTGCCTCGTGCGTGCCGCTCCGCCCCGAGTACACGTGCACGTGCGGCTGCGTTCGGGCGGCGGCCGAACGGGGTAAGCGCAATATCGGTGCCACTTTTGGCAACGTCGCAGGTAAGTCACGAGAAACCAACGCCGCAGCTAGATGGCAGAATACGGATACTCGACGGCTGACCGAGCGGCAACATCCGGCCCTGATGGAAGGCGCGACGATGACCGACTACAGGAGCTACTACGACGCGCTTTCCAAGCCGAGCTGGACTCCGGCGCCCGCTACCATCGGGTTGATCTGGACGCTCCTCTACCCGCTGATCGCGATTGCGGCCGTGGCGACGGTGGCCAAGGTTTGGCGTGGGGAGCTGGGCCGGTGGGTGCTAGTGCCGCTCGCGCTCAACCTCGTCGCAAACGCCGCTTTCACGACGATCGAGTTCGGCGCGCGTAACCTGCCCCTGGCCACGGCCGACATCGTCGTCGTGCTGCTCACGCTCGTCGCGTGGGTAGTGCTGGTTTGGCGCCCAGGCTCGATCTGGATCGCGCTCGTGCTGGTGCCGTACCTTGTGTGGGTTTCAACCGCGACGGTTCTTCAGGTCAGCATCACGCTTGCGAATCGCTAGCGGCCGTGCGCGTGGCGCGCGGGCTCGTCGGCTCGGGTAGACTTGTCGGACGGCTCGCAGCCATTCAGCAGCAGCGAAACGGAGTGGTTCAGGCATGCGTGTAGCACTCGCACAGATCAACACCACCGTCGGTGACATCCAAGGCAACGCACGCCGCATTATGGAGGCGATTGCGGCCTCTGCCGAGCAGGGCGCAGGCTTCACGCTGCTGCCCGAGCTCGCGGTCACTGGCTACCCGCCGGAGGACCTGCTGCACAAGGAGCACTTCGTCGAAGAGAACCTCGACGCGCTCGAGATGATCGCGTCGGGCTGCGACCACATGGCGCTGGTCGGCTTCGTCGACCGTAGCGATGGCAAGCTGTACAACGCCATGGCGCTCTGCGGCAACGGGATGGTTCTGCAGCGCTACTACAAGCGCCGACTCCCCAACTACGGCGTCTTCGACGAGGAGCGCTACTTCGAGCCCGGCGAATCGCCGGGGCTGACCAAGCTGGGCGGCGACCTTTTCGCCGAGACCATCTGCGAGGACATCTGGGTGCCGGAGCTTGCCGCCGAGGCCGCCGAGATGGGCGCGGGCGTGCTCTTCAACATCTCGGCGTCGCCGTTTCACGCGGGCAAGGGCGAGGAGCGCGAGCAGATGCTGCGACAGCGCGCTCGCGACAACAAGATGTGGCTCGCGTACTGCAACCTCGTAGGCGGCCAAGACGAGCTCGTCTTCGACGGTCGCAGCGTCGTCATCTCGCCGGAGGGCAACGTAGTTGCGCGCGGGGCTTCGTTCGCCGAGGACCTCGTGATCGCCGACTTCACTCCCGGCGCCAAGCTCGGGGCCTCGGGCGACCTGGCACCGGTGATGGATCCGGAGCAGGAGGTCTACGAGGCCATCAAGCTTGGTCTGGGCGACTATGCGCGCAAGAACGGCTTTACCGACGTGGTGTTTGGCCTGTCCGGCGGCATCGACTCGGCGCTCGTCGCGGCGATCGCAGCAGACGCACTCGGGCCCGAGCACGTACACGGCGTTCTGATGCCGAGCCGCTACTCGTCGCCGGGTAGTGTGAGCGACTCAGTCGAGCTGGCAACGGCGCTGGGGATCAAGACCATCGAGCTGCCGGTCGAGGAGCCGTTCCAGGCGTTTCTCACGACGCTGGAGCCGGCGCTTGAGGGTCGCGAGCCCGATGTAACCGAGGAGAACCTGCAGGCGCGCGTGCGAGGCACGCTGGTGATGGCGCTCTCCAACAAGTTCGGCTGGCTGCCACTTGCCACCGGCAACAAGAGCGAGCTGGCCGTGGGCTACTCCACACTCTACGGCGACATGGTGGGCGGCTTCGCGCCGATCAAAGACGTCTTCAAGGTGCGCGTCTACGACCTCGCTCGCTGGCGCAACACACGGGGTGGTGCACCGGTCATCCCGCAGGCCATCATCGACAAGGCCCCCAGCGCCGAGCTGCGCCCTGACCAGGTCGACCAGGACTCGTTGCCGCCGTACCCTGTGCTCGATGCGATCCTGAAGCACTACGTCGAGAAGGATGACAGCCGCGACGACATCGTCGCGATGGGCTTCCCGGCGCACATCGTCGAGCGCGTCATCCGCATGACCGACCTGGCCGAGTACAAGCGGCGTCAGGGCCCGGTTGGCGTCAAGATCACGCCGAAGGCCTTCGGCAAGGACCGCCGTATGCCCATCACCAACCGTTACGGCGGCTAGCGTCATGCCCGGCTTCCGCATCGAGACCGTCACGCACGACTGGCCCCGCTTCGCCGAGGTCCTCGGCTTGTACTTCGACGTGCTCTACGGGCCGTTTGGTGTGGAGCGCGACTTCGAGTGGTACCACCCGGCGCACGGCAGCCGCTTCGCGATCGCACTCGGACCCGCCGGCGAGTTGCTCGGCAGCGCGCGGCTTCTGCCTGAGGCGGGCGAGGAGGTGCGGCAGGTGCGGCAGGTCGTCGTGGCGCCGGCGGCGCAGCGCCTCGGCGTGGGACGCGAGCTGATGATTGCGCTCGAGCGCATAGCCGCCGAGGAGGGCGCGAGCGAGCTGTGGCTCAACGCGCGCCACACAGCGTTCGGCTTCTACGAGGCGCTGGGCTGGGAGTTCTCAAGCGAGCCGTTCATCAGCGAGCTCACGGGAATCCCTCACCGCGAGATGCGCAAGCGGCTCGGCTAGCCGCCGCTCGCTCGTCGCTCGAGCCTGCGCGCCTAGCGCGTCGTCCACGCTTCGCGTACCCTGTTCTGTGGCTCTTCTCGGCACCCGGGGTACCTTGCTGTTAAGAGCGCACGTTTCCGATTCTCACGCACCAAGGAGGGGGCTTTAATGCCGACCATCACCCGTGATCAGGTTCGCGTTCCGGCCGACGTACCGGCTGCCGCTCGCGAGCTCTACATCGACAACTACCTCAAGGCCACACAGAACTCCGGCCGCCTGATGCTTTTCGCATGCGACCAGAAGTTCGAGCACCTCAACGACGACTTCTTCGGCAAGGACATCCACCCGGATGACGCCGAGCCCGAGCACCTGTTCAAGATCGGCTCGCAGGGCGTGTGCGGCGTGCTGGCAGGCCAGCGCGGCCTGATCGCCCAGTTCGCGCCGGACTATCCCGGCATCAACTACCTCATCAAGATGAACTCCAAGACGCATCTGGTGCACACGAGCCAGGACGATCCGTACTCGCCGCAGCTCTACGACTTCCAGGTCGTGCTCGACCTCATCGACAACGGCGTCAACGTGGTTGGTATCGGCTACACGATCTACCTTGGCTCGGAGTACGAGTCGACGATGGTCTCCGAGGCCGGCCAGCTCATCGCTGACGCACACGCCAATGGTCTGGTCGTCGTGTTGTGGATCTACCCGCGCGGCAAGGCCGTCACCGATGAGAAGGACGCTCACCTCATCGCCGGTGCAGCCGGTGCCGCTGCGTGTCTGGGCGCCGACTTCGTCAAGTGCAACCCGCCCAAGGGTGACGAAACCGCCACCTCGGCGCAGAAGCTCGTCGAGGCCTCCAAGGCCGCGGGACGCACGCACCTCGTGTGCGCCGGTGGCTCGACGGTCGACGCCAAGACGTTCCTGAGCCAGCTCTACGACCAGATCCATGTGGG
This sequence comes from Coriobacteriia bacterium, assembly GCA_031292615.1. Classification (NCBI taxonomy): domain Bacteria; kingdom Bacillati; phylum Actinomycetota; class Coriobacteriia; species Coriobacteriia bacterium. The sequence goes on from JARLGT010000091.1 coordinate 25,553, forward strand.
TGGGGCGTCGGGCAACGCGACGGGCCGCAATATCCACCAGCGCTCGCTGGACGAGGCCGTGCGCCTGACCAAGGCCATCTCGGCGATCACGATCGGAGACAAGTCCGTCGACGAGGCGCTGGCTGTCTTCAACGGCGAGGCTGACTTCACGCTCTAGGCTCCTCAACGCGAAAGTACAAGCGCTGCGGCACCGTTCCGGTCAGTAAAGGCCAGGCGGTGCCGCAACGGTTTTCCCGGGTAAAGTAGACCGAACGGTACACAAAGGCAGGCGGAACCCACTTCATGCCGATCTCAGACTGGTTCTCAGCACGCGAGACCAACCGCTATACGAAGGTTGCCGAGCCCAAAGCCGGCAGCGCCGACGTGCCCGATGGCGTCTGGATCAAGTGCGACAGCTGCAGCAAGATCATCTACGAGGGACAGCTCATCGAGAGCGACCGCGTCTGTCCGTACTGCGGATTCCACTTCAACCTCACCGCTGCGCAGCGCATCGAGCTGCTCACCGATGAGGACAGCTTCGTCGAGATCGACGCCGAGCTCGTGCCGTGCGACCCGCTTGAGTGGGAAGCGAACAAGCGCTATGTCGATCAGCTTGCCACGGCCGCCGAGAAGTCCGGCCTGCCCGAGGCGATCGTCACCGGTCACGCCACACTTGACGGCCACCCTCTCGTGCTTGGCGCAATGGACTTCCGCTTCATCGGCGCGTCGATGGGCAGTGTCGCGGGCGAGAAGATCACCCGCGCCTTCGAGTACGCCACCGCCAACAACCTCCCCATCGTTCTTGTGACCGCCTCGGGCGGCGCGCGCATGCAAGAGGGGATGCTCTCGCTGATGCAGATGGCCAAGACCAGCGCGGCGGCTCATCGCCACGCCGAGGCGGGCCTGCCCTTCATCAGCGTGCTGGCCAACCCCACGTACGGCGGAGTCACGGCGAGCTTCGCGGTGCTCGGCGACGTACTACTGGCGGAACCGGGCGCGATGATCGGCTTTACCGGCGCTCGTGTCATCGAGTCGACGCTGCGCTTGAAGCTGCCCAAGGGCTTCCAGACCGCCGAGTTCATGCAAGAGCACGGGATGATCGACGAGGTCGTGCCGCGTGGCGAGCTGAAGGACAACATCTCGCTGCTGCTCGACTACCTCGCGCCGGTGGCGAAGGGCGGTGTCTCCTAACATGGCCAAGCCCCGCTACATCATGGACTTCGAGCGTCCGCTCATCGACCTGGAGACCAAGCTCGCAGACCTGCGCCGTCTCGACCTTGCCGAGAACCCCGAACTCGCTACCGAGATCGAAGCGCTTGCCGCCGAGATCGATACGCTGCGCATCGAGACGTACCACCACCTCTCGCCGTGGGACCGCGTCCAGATCGCGCGTCACCCCGACCGCCCCAAGACCGTGCACTACATCGAGGAGCTGTTCACCGACGTTGTAGAGCTGCACGGCGATCGCACGTTCGCCGACGACGAGGCGATGTTCGCGGGCTTTGCGACCATCGAGGGCCGCCGCGTCGCGCTGCTGGGGCATCGCAAAGGCACAAACACCGGCGAGAACATCCGCCGTCACTTCGGCTCGCCGAGCCCCGAGGGCTTCCGCAAGGCCATGCGCGTGATGCGCCTCGCCGAGAAGTTCCACCTGCCAATCGTGAGCCTGCTCGACACCCCCGGCGCCTACCCTGGCCCCGAGGCCGAGGAACGCGGCCAGGCGTGGGCCATCGCCGAGTCGCTCGAACTGCTGAGCGCGCTGCGCACGCCAGTCATCTGCGTGGGTATCGGCGAGGGCGGAAGCGGCGGCGCGCTGGCCATCGGCTTTGGCGACCGACTCTTCCTCCTGGACAACGCCTACTACAGCGTCTCGAGCCCGGAGGCGTGCGCGAGCATCATCTACCGCGACTCCAGCGAGGCGGAGAGCGCCTCGGCATGCCTGAAGATGACCGCCGAGGACGTCGTGCGCCTCGGCATCGCTGACGAGGTGCTGCCCGAGCCGCTGGGCGGGGCGCATCGCAACCCGGCTGCTGTCTACGACGCCGTGCGGGTGGCTATCACGCGCTCGCTCGACGAGTTTGCCGCGATGCCTGTCGACGAGCTCGTGGAGCGGCGCTACCAGCGCCTTCGCGCGATCGGCGAGTACTGCCTGTTGGATAGTGAGTGACGCGGGCTTTGAGCCTGGCGTCGACGAGGGGGTGGGCTCTGTGAGCTCTGGAGGGTCAATCAAGCGAGTCGGAATCCTGTTCTCGGGCGGGCCCGCACCAGCGGCCAACGCCGTGATTTCGGCGGCGGTGCTGTCGTTCGTCAACGCTGGCGTCGAAGTCATCGGCTTTTACGACGGCTACTCGCACCTCGAGAACTTCTCGTCGGGCAAGCCGCTGGTCGAGGGCGTGGACTACATCAAGCTGACGCGCGACGCGGTATCGAAGATCCGCAGCGAGAAGGCGATCGTCATCCGCACGGCTCGCGCGAATCCCGGCAAGCCGATCGGTTCAATCGCCGACCTCAGCGACTCGACCAAGAACGCGAAGCTTCGCAACGTGCTCGACGCGTTCGCTTCGCTGGAGATCGACGCGCTGGTGTCCCTAGGTGGCGACGATACGCTCAAGACAGCGAACTACCTGTTCCGCATGCAGCAGCTCGAGCTTGGGCCCAGGCCGCTGAGCGTGGTTCACCTCCCCAAGACGATCGACAACGACTACTTCGGCATCGACTGGACGTTCGGCTTCACCTCGGCGGCGAACCTGGCGGCAGTCGAGATGCGCAACCTGTACGCCGACGCGCAGTCGGGCAGCGTCTACTACGTGCTCGAGATCATGGGCCGCAACGCCGGATGGCTCACCTACGCGGCTGCCATCGCCGGCGACGCGCACAAGGTCATCTCGGTAGAGGACGTTCCCGGCACGTTTGACCTCGACGTCTACGCCGACCAGGTCGCCGATCTCATCGAGGCTCGCGGGCGGGATGGCCGCAAGTTCGGCATCGTCGCTATCGCCGAGGGCCTCGTCGACAAGCTGCCGGAGCATCAGCGCCCGCAGGCGGTTGACGAGCACGGCAACACCGTGCTGGCCGACGCCGAGATCGGCAAGACGTTCGCCAAGGCCATCGAGGAGCGTTACACGGCCAAGACCGGTAAGTCGATGAAGGTGCGCCACAAGCAGCTCGGCTACGAGACGCGCTGCGTCGAGCCGACGGCGTTCGACATCATGCTGGGCGCGCAGCTGGGCGTCGGCGCGTGCCGCGCGCTGGTCGAAGACGAGCTCACCGGGGTCATGGTGAGCACGGAAGGCCAGCTCAACATCACGTACGTGCCGTTCGACGAGCTGATCGATCCCACCACGCTCAAGACGCGCATCCGGCTCATCGAGACCGACAGCGACTTCGCCAAGCTGGCGCGGGCACTGGAGTATCGTGAGGCGCGCTAGTCGGGGCGCCAGCGCGTGCGCTCCGGCAGGCGCTCGCGAGGCGTTCGCTAGCGTGTCGCACGCGTGGCTTACACAGTCTGCATAACCCACCAACCAGGAGGTCTTCACGATGTCGTGGGGTCTTGAGAACCGCATCAACAAGATCATCAAGCCGGCCGACGGCCGCACCGTCATGCTCGCAGTCGACCACGGCTACTTCCTCGGACCCACCACGGGTCTCGAGCGCTGTGGCGAGTCGATCGTGCCGCTCGCGCCCTACGCCGATACGCTGATGCTTACGCGCGGCGTTCTGCGTAACGACATCCCCAGCACCGTCGACACGCCTATCGTCCTGCGCGTCACCGGTGGCAGCAGCGTGCTCGAAGACGACCTCTCCAACGAGACTATCCTGGTAGACACCGAGGAGTGCATCCGCCTCAACGCCGCCGGCATGGCCTGCCAGGTGTTCATCGGCTCGCCGCATCAGGCCCAGAACCTCGCGAGCCTCGGCAAGCTGGTCAACGAGGGCGAGCGCTACGGCATTCCGGTCATCGGCGTGACCGCCGTTGGCAAGGAGATGGCTCGCGACTCACGCTATCTCGCGCTGGCCAGCCGCATCATCGCCGAGACGGGCGGCCACATCGTCAAGACGTACTATTGCGAGGACTTCGAGCGCATCACCAGCACCTGCCCGGTGCCAATCGTCATGGCCGGCGGCAAGAAGTTGCCAGAGCGCGAGGCTCTCGAGATGACGCAGAAGGCCATCGAGGGCGGCGCTGCCGGTGTCGACATGGGCCGCAACATCTTTCAGTCCGACAGCCCCCTCGGCATGATCAAGGCGGTCAACGCCGTCGTGCACGGCAACGCCTCGGTAGACGACGCCTATGCCGTCTATATGGACGAGAAAGCTGTCAGCGGCATCACCGGTCCGGGCGTCGGCTCCGTCGACGACCAGAAGAAGATCTAGTCCCCACCCGAACGAGCCACCCTAGCCGAGAGGCGCGCCAGATGCTTGAGACCAACCGCGTCGCGGTCTACTACAACAACGCCGATGTCCGCATCGCCGAGCAGCCCATCCCTGCGATCGGTCCCGGCGAGACGCTCGTGCGCATCCACGCGAGCGGCATCTGCGGCTCCGACGTACTCGAGTGGTACCGAGTGCCCAAGGCGCCCATCGTCTTGGGTCACGAGGTCGCAGGCGAGGTCGTGGCGATTGGCGAGGGCGTGCGCAACGTCGCGGTGGGCGATCGCGTCGTGCTGAGCCACCACGTGCCCGATAACACCTGCCGATACTGCCTGACCGGCAACCACACCGCGTGCCACACGCTGCACACCACCAACTTCGATCCCGGTGGGTTCGCCCAGTACGTACGCATGCCCGCGCTCCAAACGGACCGCGGCATCCTCAAGCTGCCCGACAACGTCACCTTCGAGCAGGGCAGCTTCGTCGAGCCGCTCGCGTGCGTGGTGCGCGCGCAGACGCGTTCCGGCGTGCGCCCGGGCTCGACCGTACTCGTGATGGGCAGCGGCATCAGCGGGCTGCTCCACATCCGCCTCGCGCTTGCGCTGGGGGCTGGCCGAGTCTTCGCCACAGACGTCAGCGAGTACCGACTCGACTGGGCTCGCCGCAGCGGCGCCGTGGCATTCGACGCGATCGCAGCGGGCGACAAGCTCCCCGAGATGCTGCGAGCGGCCAACGACGGCAACCTCGCCGACCTCGTCATCTTGGGCACCGGTGCGCCGAGCGCCATCGACCAAGGCATCGCCTGCCTCGACAACGGTGCGACCTTCGTAGTCTTCGCTGTCCCGGCTCCCGGCCAGGACCACCCCATGCCACTCAACGATCTGTGGCGCCGAGAAGTCATCGTGCGCACCGCTTACGGCGCCGCGCCGGCCGACCTCGCGATGGCGCTTGACTTGATCGCCAGTGGCCGAGTAGAGGTCACGGACCTCATCACCCATCGCCTGCCGCTGGACCAAGCGCAGGAAGGCTTCCAGCTCGTGGCGAATGCAGGGGAGAGCGTGAAGGTCGTGCTGGAGCCGTAGGGCGAGATGGCTCGCACGCTCGGAGCGCTTTTTCGGGTTCAAATCGTACGTCGTCCACTAGAGTCTAATTGCTGAAACACTTTCGCCGGAGTGTCCAGGTCTTGCTAGTCGAAGCCGGAATCGGCCACAACGCGCCACGTCACGCGACTGCAGCGCCTTGGCGTTCGGCTGCCGTTCACCTTCGATCAAAACGCAGGCTCGAGGGTAAGAACTTTGCGCGCAGTGGGGTGCGCACTGGGCGTCCTGATTGGGGGTCGGACGTAATGACTTTTCGTTATCTGTCCGGAAGGCGACGCTGGGCGGGCGTCTCGGCATTGCTGGTCTGTCTACTGTTGTTCGCTCTGCCCGCGTCGGCATTCGCCGTCACGTGGGCCAACCAGTGCCCGGCTCCGGGCATGGTTTATCACACTCAGCCCGGCAGCTTGTACGTCGATCTTTTCGGGTCGACGGTGAACAAGAGCACAGCATTCATCTCGCTCGACAACGGCCCGAACAAGCTCCTGACGGTGGCCGCTAAGAGCGCCACTGGCCACTGGGAGTTGAACGAAGCCCTGCAGCCAGACGGCGTCACATGGAAGGCCACGTGGGTCTGGGTCGCCGACAATCCAGCTCTTGGCAGCACCAAGGTGGCCCTGAGCTACTACCCGCCCAACTTCGGCGACGGGTGGCATCGGGCCGGCATCTCCCTGAAAGACCAGAGCTCGCCAGCGAACTCGTACGCCACGTCGTGGCAGTTCGAGATTGAAGTACCGCCTGTGATTGGGACACCGTCGCCAGCCAAGGGCTCGGTCATCACAAACGCCATGCCCACACTCCTAGTTCCGGTAGCTGACAACACCTACGTGGACTACTGCGAGTTCTGGGTCAACGGCGTGTACCTCGGAGGCGGAATGGTCAGCGCTCCGAGCGGCACTGCGATGATGCCGGTGGGTCCATTGCCGAACGGCCTGAATACGATCTTCGTCCAAGCCTTTGACGGAAACGGCAACGAGTCCGACAAGACTTGGACCTTCACCGTGAACGCTCCGTAGGAGTTAGCGGGGGGCGCGCCCCCCGCCAACACGACAAGCAGGACGCCCTCACACCCAGCCCAAGCGCAGCGCAGGCCCTCCGAGAACTTCGTGGAGGGCCTGCTTCTTGGGGCTGGTGTCAACGCCGAGGCGTATGCCGTCGACTCCGACATTCAGGTCACCACGTGCGAGACGCATCCGCCAAGGCCAAGAGGATGGCTATCCATCCCGCCACGCTGCAAACGTTTGGAGTCAACGCCCCAGACGCAGGCGACGTGGGCGGCCCAGATTGTGCGCGGAGAGCTGGCAACTCCTGGGGCTGAATCCCCAAGCTGAAGGGTGCCTAGCCAGTTGCCGCGGTAACAAGCCCATCCGTGATGGTCCACCATCCAGTTGCCGTCACGGAAGGCGCGTCTTCGAGGTCCGCGTGGCAAGGAAGGCGCGCCTTGTCGGCGCATCGCTTTGAGCGGAGGTCAATCACAGCGCCTGGGCTCGTGTACCGAGTCGCGCCCAGCCAATCGATCCCCCGCAACACAAAACCCCCGCAGCCGTAAAACACCAGCGCAGAGGCCTAATTCACCACAAACACCATACCATGGATCGACCTGAAAATCGAGTCCTGACCTTCTCGGGATAAGGGTGTAGAACCTCATGTTGAGGTGATGCGAATGATCGTTCCATTCGGGCAGAACGACGCCCAGCTGCAATTGCAGGCCGCCGCGCAGGAGCTCGAGTCGTGCAACAACGTGACCCAGCGTTACGGGATCACCCTGTCTCAGCAGGACATTCAGGCCTTGGTTGTCGGCCGTCTCGACGCGCTGCAGGAGACCGAGCGTGTGGAGTTTGGCGGCGGCGTGGCCAAGGACCTGGTGCTCGCATTCAGCAGCTCGGTGTACGTGTCTCAGACCGGGTTCGTCCAGACTGTCCTCGAGCTCCAGGACCTGTTCTACCTGTTCAAGAACGAATCGGAGGAGCAGATTCCCGACGACGACTTGATCCGCACCATGCGGTCGCTCTATGACGATGTGGCCCAGGGCGACATGGAGCGACTGTCCGAGGCGCTTCTCGACGGGCTGGCTCGGCACGTGCGCGAGGTGGCAGACGTTGAGGACGCCGCCGATCCCGGTGCCGACGACGCCGTGAAGAACGGCTACACGCTCGCGGCACACCGCTACGACGTGTCGAAGTGGGTCGACGACGAGTTCGCGCCCGCGTGGGATGGCGCCAGCTGGATGGACGAGTAGGGGTGCCGTTGTTGGCAGATGAGTGCGGACCGGCGCCATCCGAGGAACCGGGTAGCGCAGTCTCGCCCGTGCCGTTGCCGGGCCGGGCCAGCGAGCTGGCGTCCCCCGAGGATGTCGCCGCCTTCCAGAGCAGGTTCCTGCGGCTGCTCGAGCACCGCACGGCGATCTACACGATGGGCGACAGCAGCTCCGTGCCCAAACACGTCGCCGTCGACATCTTGCGGTCGGTCTGCTTCGTACTGGGCATCGATCCGGAGGATCCGACTATCCCTGACGAGCTGCTCTCTGTCGATCTCGACGCCGAGTTCCGGCGCAGACTCGCTGACATCGAGCGCAGGGTCGAGCTGACGGGCACGTTGTGGCAACAGGCAAACGCCAGCATGCCCCAGCTTCCGAACATCTCGCTGCACGATACGATGGCCACCATCGGCGACTTTCCGAGGGTCTACGACGTCCGGTCGATGGCGCACGACGTCCCTATTAGCTTCGACTACCAGCTCTGCCACCCCGTGTCCGAGGAGCAGCTCGGCGTGGACTACATCAACGAGTACCTGCGGCACGTGATCATCGAGAACGACTTCCTGGGCAGGTTCGAGCTGAACTCGTGCAAGCGGCTGCTTTCGGCGAGCTCTCCGGACTACGAGGGGCTGCTCATCAACCTCTACGAGCCGGTTGCGGCCAACGCCATCGGGCTGGCGCTGGTGGGGAAGGACCCGCATCCACTCAAGGTCAGCGACGCCGACCGCGATGAGATCGTGCGCCGGCTGGGCGCGCTCGGGCACGTTGCGCGCCAGCGTGTGCTGCGCGACGCCGCGGCGGGTGCGTGCGACTCGCTGGGCATCAGCGACGCGACGGCGAGGGAGTACCTGGCCGACTGGGCCGCTGAACTGCTGCCGCGCATTGAGATCGGCCTTCCGCGGCAGGAGCTGCGCGGAGTGTTCGTGGCGTTCTAGCGGGACGTGACGAGTCGCCTATGCCCACCGGATGTGGTCGTAGCGGACCCATCCGGCGTGGCCGCCCCAAGAAACTGCGACGTACTTTCGGCCGCGCCGCACGACGATCGGGCCGGTGACGTTCACGAATCCGCCTTTGGTGGGCGACGGACTCCTCTTGGTGCGAATGGTCGCGTTCCACAGCTGCGAGTTCTGGCGCATCACCGCACGCGTGTGATAGCCCGGCGGGTTGGCCGTGGGATCGCCGAAGTTCTTGCGGAAGATCATCCAGAAGTTCGCGTTTCCCGAGAGGCTGCTCGCCTGCGACGAGAGGTCGCCGTAGGGGGCCTTCGCGCCGATGCTCGGGTTGTAGATGTAGAGCTTGTATGTCCCGAGGTTGGAAGTCCTCACGTCCACATTGGGATGCTGGTAGATGTCTGCGACCACCACATACGGCGACTTCCAGAGCGGGATCGTCGAGCCGTTCTTGCCCTCGCCGTACCCGTCGAGCAAGCGTGCCCCGTACCACATCTGCTTGCCGAATCCGGGGTACTTGTTGGTAGAGCCGTTGGGACAGCCCGCGCCGATGGCTCGCGAGAGAGTGTTCTTGTCGAGCGACGTGCGCGTCAGAAGACTCTGCTCCTTCTGGAGCAAAGACAGCATCACGCGAGGATTGATGTGCCACTGATTGCACGCCTCATTGATGATCTGTGCCGCGGGCTTCTTGACGTTGTTGTAGTCCGTGGTGACAAGCGACTTGAGCGGTCCCTTCTGAGCGTTCAGGAACGCCTGGATGTCCGATTGCGAGAGTGTCCCAGAGGCACGCATGTTCGCATCGGAGATCACGAAGGCGGGGTTGAACGTGGTGGCGCTTGCCGCCGCCGGTATGCCGAGCACCGCGCCTAGGGCGAGAGCGACGACAGTCAGCGCCAGCGTCCGGAGACGGGCACGTTGTATCAAGCATCGGTCGGTCTGCATTCAATCCCCTTTGCGTCGGGCTTCGTCGCTGGTCAGCGTGGCGACGTCGACCGGACGTGTATAGAACATACAACTCGAAGCGCGGGGAGGTATGAGAGGGTTCTC